>JAKSNT010000056.1 GCA_024399575.1 Paludibacteraceae bacterium | reverse complement strand
TGTGGGCAGTGATGGATTCGAACCACCGAAGGCGAAAGCCAGCTGAGTTACAGTCAGCCCCATTTGGCCACTCTGGTAACTGCCCCCCTTACTTTTGCGGTGCAAAGGTACAACTATTATTTCAATCCACCAAATGTTTTCAGCATTTTTAATGCAGAAATCGCACATTCTTCGCCTTTGTTACCAAGACTGCCACCGCAACGGTCGAGTGCCTGCTGCTTGTCAAGCGTAGTCAATACACTGAAAATCACTGGACAAACAGCCTCAACATTAAGCATCGAAATGCCATTTGTAACCCCCTCACAGATATAGTCGAAATGTGGAGTTTCGCCCTTTATGACGCATCCGATGACCACAATTGCGGCATATTTGCCTGTTTTCATAAGCTTGGAAGCAGCAAAAGTGAGCTCGAAAGCCCCGGGAACAACCTTAAAATCGATGCAATCGTCTGCAACGCCGTTGTCGTTAAAGCCTTTTTTTGCACCTTCTGCCAGACGGAAAGTGATGTCGCTATTCCACTCGGCATATACCACAGCAAAACGTTTGCCCGCCAACTCATCGTCGGTGGGCAAACCATTCTGCTCAAATTTCTTCAAATCAAAATTTGCAGTTGACATATTTTATTTCCTCTTCGCTATATTACAACTCTCGATGCGCTTGTCCATATCCATGGCAAGCTGAGAATCGAAATATTTGTCCTTGATAGTCTGGTAGCATTCGATAGCGCCATCATAGTTCTTCTCAGACTCGTAGCAGATAGCGAGTTTGTTCAGAGCACGTGGAGCAGTTGCCACATTTTCAATCCCGGCAGCCTCGCGGAAACATTTCTCAGCCTCGGCAATCTGATTGAGGGCAACATGGCAGTCGCCTTCGAAAATCATTGCTGAAGGCTTGCCATTGACCGATTCAGTCTCAAAACGCTGGATATAATCCAAAGCATCTTCATACTGTCCCAACCTATAGCAACATACTGACGCATAGAAACATGCGAGGTTTCTGCTCTTAGTGAATTTATATCCATTGGCTATGTCGGCGAAGCCCTCATTGATGCCATCGCCATTCAATGCCAAAGCAAATGAATCCTGCTCAAAATAATAGACACACTGAGCAATCTTATTGGCAGCATCTACATTCTTTGGAGCCAAATACTGTGTCCTAAACAATACGATAGCCGCTGCAATCACAATGACACCACAAAGAATCCACAATATCGGTTTCTGGTGTTCCTCGATGAAGCGCTCCGACTTGGAAAGAGCCTCGTCAACATGTAACGTCTCTTCCACTTCCTGATTTTTTTTGTTGTTAGCCATTTATTATCAATGTTTTAATTATCAATAAAAGCAGAATTTTCATACCGAAAATTCCGACTGCAAAATTACACATTATTTTTGACAAAACAAAATGAAAATAATATTTTTTATCTTACACTTTTTTTTGTAACTTTGCAAAGGGAATGAAACAACAAAGCACATGATTGAAATAGAACGTAAATTTTTGGTAATCAGTGATGAATACAAGACATCCCCTTCACGGCACATCCGTCAGGGGTATGTCTGTTCGACGGAAAACAGGGTTGTCCGCATAAGAATCATTGACGACAAGGCGGTCATGACACTCAAAAATGCCACCGTCGGATTCGCCAGAAACGAATATGAATACCCCATCCCGCTCGCTGACGCAGAAGAGATGCTGAACACAATGTGCCGACAGCCGATAATCGACAAGACGAGATACTACTACACTTACGGCGGCCATACATGGGAAGTGGATGTGTTTCACGGCAATCACGAAGGTCTCGTAATAGCCGAAATCGAACTTGAACATACGACTGACACTTTCCTGAAGCCAGACTTCGTAGGCGAGGAAGTGACCGGCAACCCCGATTATTACAATTCAAATCTCTGAATATATGAAAAAGATATTTTTCACATTGTTGGCAGTATCGCTGCTGACAGCATGCAAGGAGAGCGTCAAAATCTCAGGCAAGATAGGCTGTGCCGACAGACAGACTATCTACGTGGAACACGTGGGGCTGAAGGCAACAGAGATAATCGATTCCGTCAAAACCAGCAAAAACGGCGAGTTCAAAGTCAGAATCGAGCCATCACACTACCCAGACCTGTTCCGTGTGAGAATGGGTAAGCAATTCGTACTGTTCACCCTCGACTCAGCATCGACCGACATAACGATAGCAGTGCCCGACTCAAGTTTCCAATATGCACAAATTGACGGGTCGGAAGCCTCGGTTGACATCCAGCGGTTGCGTCTGTCGCACCATAACCTGCAGCAATACGCATTCGAACGTAACATAGCAGCTGTTGACAGCGCATTGAAAAAGCACCAGAGCATGGCTGAGGAAATCATATTGAAAAACCCACGCTCGATGGCTGCATATTACGCCATAAACCAGACATTCAACGGAAACTACTATTTCAATCCGTACGAGAAACACGGACTCCAGTTCTGGTCGGCTGTGGCAACATCGTTCGACATATACTACCCTGACTATGAAAGGACAATAGAAATGAAAGAGATAACACTTGACGCCATCCGGCAAAAGCGCAATGCCGGATTGGACGTCAACAAGATACTCGAAACGGCAAACGAAGTCGGATTCATCGAAATCTCGCTGCCAGGAAAATCAGGGAAAAACATCAACCTCTCGTCATTTACTGGCAAGATTGTCCTCATCGATTTCTCGGCTTACGCAATGGAACAAGCCAGCGCCCATACATTGTTCCTACGGGAACTATACTCGAAATATCATCAGTACGGCTTTGAGATATATCAGGTATCGTTAGACCCAAGCAGGCTGCAATGGCTGGAACAGTCGAAAAGCATTCCATGGGTTTGCGTCCACGACGAACGTTCGACCGATTCGCCATACCTCATGACATATAATGTATCGGAAATACCTACGTTCTTCCTGATGGACCGTCAGGGCAACATACTCGGACGCTACAATCATGAAGGCATAGAACAAGCAATAGACCAGCAGATTGTCAACAGATGAGATAAGACATATCGCCATGTCATTAGGTTTTGACGCCTGCGGAATATCAGACGTCGAACCCCTTGACGATGACAGCAAAAGACTCGCACATTGGGTTGAGAAAGGATGCCATGCCGGGATGGAGTATATGAACCGCCAGCGTCATAATCCGAAAGATCTCTTTCCAGATGCCAGATCAGCGATAGTATGCCTGATGAACTACTACCCCGCCATGCGACAACCTGCCGAGGAACCACAGATAGCCTATTACGCATATCCGACAGATTATCACTACATTATATGGTCAAAACTGCGACAACTGGCAAAAGAGCTACACTTAGAAGAGGGACAATACATCGCTACATGCGACACAGCACCAATTCTGGAGCGGGCGATGGCAGTTCGTGCAGGATTGGGATGGACAGGACGCAACACCCTGCTCGTCAATCCAGAGTTTGGGTCGTTCGTCTTCATTGGGATATTGTTCACGACGCTTGACCTCAAGAACGACAAACCCATGCAGCCAAGATGCGGGAATTGCCACAGGTGCATTGATGCCTGTCCTACCGCCTCGCTGACAGATTATTGCATAGATGCACGACGATGTCTATCATATCTCACAATAGAAAGCCGGGAACCGCTGACAGAGGAAATGGCATGCAACCGAAGGCTGTTCGGATGCGACTTATGCCAAACTGCATGCCCATGGAACAAGTGTTTCGCCCATCCTCACAACCATCCGGAACTTGCACCCACAACGCTCGAATTGGACATTCCGAACAGCACAAACAGCATGTTGAAACGTGCCAAGTCGCCACTTTGCCGCTCATCACTCGCCAAACTGAAAGCAAATTACAAACTGATAACCGAAATAGACAATGGAAATAAAATCATCTGAATTCGTAATCTCGAACAACACTTACCGCAAGTGCCCTGAAGGCAACACACCTGAGTTTGCATTCATAGGTCGCAGCAACGTCGGGAAATCATCGCTCATTAACATGCTGCTCAACCACAAAGACCTTGCCAAGACATCTTCGAAGCCAGGCAAGACACTGCTTATCAACCATTTTCTGGTAAACAAGGAGTGGTATGTCGTCGATCTGCCAGGCTACGGCTATGCAAGAGCTTCGAAAGAACAACGCGAAATACTGAAGACTATCATCGAAAACTACATTCTCTACCGCGAGCAACTCGTAAACCTGTTCGTACTCGTTGACTGCCGTCTCGAACCTCAGAAGATAGACCTGGAATTCATGGAATGGCTCGGCGAGAACGGAATCCCATTCTCCATCATCTTCACAAAAAGCGACAAATTAGGTTCAGACCGCCTGAAAATCAATATAGAAGCCTACAAACAGAAACTCTACGAGACTTGGGAGGAACTTCCACCAATCTTCGACACATCAGCAGAAAAGGCCCGCGGACGCGAGCCTATACTGGATTATATCGACAGCATTCTGTCGGATACCAAAGAGTAAGATTGATTATTTCTTCACAACGCTGCGGACGATACCGTTGCCGACTCTAACGAAATAGACACCACAAGGCATCGACGAGAGGTCGAGGCGACGTTCGGCAGTCCTAAATACAAGCATGCCAGATGCGTTGACGACGACAACGTCGCCTTCGCCACCTTCGATATTGACTTCGCCATCAGTGATGGTAGGCCATATAGTGACGTCATCTTCAGCAACAGAACTGCACATCACAGGCAACTGAGGTCCACGAATGCCGACAATCACAGCCTGGTTGCTGTTGAATGAATACTGCCCAGGGGTAAGGTCGTCGGTCTTGAAATAAGCATCATGCTGTCCACCCCAACCCCACACGATATGAACGTACCTGTCATCACGATAGCCATCGCAGATAAATACATGACCACCGTTAGGACCCTGACCACCATACATGAATGGTGCTCCAGCATCAAGTTCGCTCGTCACGAGATTCCACCAATCACCCTTATAACTGTTTTTCTCGATATACTGGATGGTCTTTGGATATTTGAAATATTGACTCAACGCATATACTATCATCATAGAGTTGGAAGTGCTTGCTTTTGGTCCATATGCCATATATACCGAAACACCACAATGGTACAGCAAAGTAGCAACTGCACTCACTTCGGCTTCTGTCGAGCGCGAAGTCAACTGGACAGGCATATTAGCATAGTCGTAGATTGTATTTTCAAAATCGGCACTGAGAGTACCATAGTCGCCATACCCAAACGACGAAAAATTACAATCGTATGTGACGCTACCCTGCCCGCTCGTTGGGAACTGCCAGTAACGCATGATTGAACCCATGACAATTGCCCCACAACCGACCTGAACATGACCGCCAACGCCCTTGTCGTCTTCAGGACACTTACTGTTATAATAACCACCCTGCGACCATTTGACAGGGACAAGCGGACCAACAACCACATTACCCGCATTGACGCTGCGAGGAGCAATCATCTGGCGTGCAGCATAAAGAGAATCTGCACGTGCAGCACGTATCTGCTCTCCATAACCATTCATCAGCCACTTCAACCCATCAGGCATAGAGGCGACATCGAAAGTGCCATCCTCCGAGAAGCCAAGGACACCACCTATCTTAGGGTCGGCAGAGACAATGACAAAACCAGGGTCGTAGTTGAACACATAACATGAACCGTCATTATAGACCAGACGACCGTCACGCTCAACCGAGAGGAACTGCTGCCCGATACGACAAGCATCAGAGACCTCAAAATTGTCGCTCCACGCATTGAAAGCGAGAAGCGACAATACTGAAATCAATAAACTCTTTTTAAGTCTCATTCTTCTTCAGGCACATAAACATATTTCACCACGAACTTGGCAGAACATTTGCCGTCTGTCACTTCGAAGTCAGTAACAAGAGTGGCTGGGGTTGCCAACGCCTCTTCTTTAATTTCGATATGAGCATCAAACTCCTGCTGTGCCTCTGGTTCAAGACTGCCTACATCCCATGTCTGGTCAGCCTTGCCGTTAGAATTCATACACATATCAAGACACATGGTTGGAGAATAGTTTGTCAAATCGTAGTTTCTGTGCTCTTTTATCTGAATTGGCAAAGCAGATGGAGCAAGAGACGAGATGTTGATGAAGCCAACGAATGCCATAGAACCCTGAAGCACATCGAACTCGTCAGTGACAATGGTATCACCATTATGAATTTCACTGCCTTTGAGATACATTTTTGCCTCAGTGCCATTGAAGAGAATGTCGAAATCGTTTTCAGGAACGAAAGTTTCCTTTTCCTCTTCCTTTTTTGGTTCCTCTTTCGGTTCACCTTTTTTGTCAGGCTTACAACCATTCATTATCATACCGATAGCCAAAACGGCAACTGCAAAACCAAATAACTTTTTCATATCAATATTTGTTTTTAGTGATTATTTAATAATTTTTTCTTCAACCTGCAACACCTCACATGTCTCACCACTCAGACGTACGACAGCTGCCACGACAATGAAATGTTCGCCAATCATCTCTGGCAATTCAAATTCTGCATTGTAATCCATACTGCCTTCAATCTGACCTAACTCCTTGTAGAGACCTTCCTCAACAAGAAGACTCTTGCGGAACACATGACGGTGAGTATAATCAGGTATTGACTTTCCACCTTTTGCACTCTGTGGAGCGACTATGCTGTCCTCAAGAAGCCACAGCATCAGCCCGACATTGTCGGTTGCTGCATTGAGATTGTTGATTTTGACATTGCATTTTGCCGTATCGCTGGTAAGTTCGATGTCATAGTCAGAACTCAAGACAAGACGCTGGCCTACACATGACGACCAGTTCTCGAAATCCTGAAGGAAACTGCCACCGAACATGACATTGTCAATCATACCTGTAGGGAGCGAAGTGGTAGCTGAACCACCTGCTATCTTGGTCAGATATTCAGATGCATAGGCACTTCTGAAATCAGGACCGTTTTTCCCAGGGTCAGTAAAACTTACAATGTCGGGATGCATACTTACGACGATTACCCTTTCGTCATTGCCGGCAACAATCTGTGCGGCAGTCTCAGCAGCATTCGGGCAGTTTATACATTTCCACCCTGTGAAATCGACGAGGAGAACTTTCTTGTTGGTAGCCTCAGCCTTCTTAGTCTCAATGAAACGGTCGTCCTTGCCAATGGTGTTGCACCCAGCAAGTATAAAAGCAACCGCTAAACAAAGAGACAGATTATATATAATCTTTTTCATAACTCATCAATTTAAAAACTTACTGAATAACCGACAGTCAGGCCTTTCTGTGCCGGAATCACACGGCAGACACCGCCCGAGCAGTTGTAGCCAGCCTTCGAACGAAGATATGCCAGCGAAACCCGGTGAGGTCCATGAGTGTAAGTGAAAGACACATTATAATAATTAATATTGCTGCGGAAATAATAGTGATCCGAAGCCTGCACCATGAAATCATTCAGGAACGAAACCTCGACCAAACCATAAATGTTGTTTCCATAGTCCTCATGCGACTCTTCATACTGCTCCGCATTCTGAGTGGTGTATTGGAACTGACCTTCAAGACGGACGACACATTTCTTCGAAGCCTTCACCTTGAAGTCGGTCACAATGGTATGTGCCTGTAGGAAATGACCATGTTTCTGGATTGCCACCTGATTGAAACGCTGATACATATACATAGCCTTCATCGAGAATATCTTGGTTATTTTCTTCTCAAATTCAAGATGTGCATCGAGGAAATATTCATCACCCATACCAAAGAATGTTGTTGAATATCCATCAGTACCAGCTATCGAACCGCGGACTTCATCAACAGGCTTGTTGTCCAAACCACGGACGTATGTGCCATGCAATTTGAAAGATGTACCATATTTGCCTCCCATCGGAGTCTTGGCAGGGAACTTGTATGCCAGCTCAGCCTGGAAAGCCCATTCGCCATCTGCCTGAGTAGCATACGGCAGGTTCGAGGCGCAAGCGTATGTATGAGTATAGCCAAATGCCGGCATGTTGTTGATGTTGCCGACTGGATAGGCTGATTTGCCACGGTCAGAGCGGAACACCATATTTTCAGAACGTTTCGCCTGAACGAG
>JAKSNT010000055.1 GCA_024399575.1 Paludibacteraceae bacterium | reverse complement strand
ATGCAAGTTCGATGGCGGACATCGCCTTCCTGCTGCTTATTTTCTTCCTTGTCACGACTACCATGTCGGTGGATAAGGGACTTTCACGCAGATTGCCTCCTCCATTGCCACCAGACCAGAAAGAGAAACTGAAGGATATTGAGGTTAAGGAGCGTAACATTTTCGTTGTGCTTATAAACTCGAGAAACCAGGTATTGGCTCAAGGTCAATATATTCAGGTCGAGGAGCTGCGCGAGAAAGTGAAAGAGTTTATCAAAAACGAGGCAAACGATCCTAATTTGCCTGAGTTGTCGGAGATTGAAGTCGAAATCGACGGCAGGATTGAAAAAGTCATGACTACTGAAGCACATATTGTTTCGTTGCAGAACGACCGTGGTACCACATATCAGAAATATATTGAGGTGCAGAACGAACTTGTGGCAGCATACAATGAAGTGCGTGATGAATATTCCCGTCAACGTTTTGGCGTGTCCTATAACGAGTTGACTGAGGATAGACAGGGCGCGATACAGAAAATTTATCCTCAGAAGATATCTGAGGCAGAACCTAAAAACTATGGAGGAAACAAGTAATGGCAAAAATTCGTAAGGGAGGTAAAAAAACTGTTCCTGCTATTTCTACGGCATCTTTGCCTGATATCATCTTCATGCTTCTGTTCTTCTTTATGGTATCTACTTCTATGAAAGAGGTTACTTACAATGTCGATATCAAAGTCCCTGAAGCTACCGAGCTCCAGTCGCTTGAGAAGAAATCGCTCGTAAGATACATCTATGTCGGTGTGCCACGTCATGAGTTCATTAAGCAGTATGGTCGCGAAACACGTATCCAGTTGAACGACCAGTTCGCTGAAGTGAGCGAGATACGTTCATATATTGAAGACGAACGTAATGCAATGGACGAGGATGAACAAGGCTTGTTGACTGTATCAATCAAGGCTGACAAAGAGACCCAGATGGGTATCATTACTGATATCAAACAGGAACTCCGCCAGGCTCAGGCTTTGAAGATCAGTTACGCTGCTATCCAGAAAAATTGATTTTCATAAATTGAAATTTTTATTGGCAACTTCCGCAGGCGAGGTTGCCAATTTTTTTATCCCAAATCGGTCATTAGCCCTGAAGGGGCTTGACACTATAGCCTATGGCAACGCCATAGGTAAAATGCAATCGCAAACAACACGCTGCAACGCAGCATAACAACATTGTCTTGCTGCGTTGCAGCGTTATTTTCAACATACATTCTCGAGACCTATGGCGTTGCCATAGGCTGAGATGTTCAGGGCTTTCAGCCCGTAGAAATTCTAATGACCGATTTAGGTTTATTCTATATAATGAAAAACTTTTAGTGGAAAATATTTTATTTATTTGCTTGCAGATGTGCTGATTAATTTGTAACTTTGCGACTTCTAAGGAATGAAGTGTTATGAAACGTCTATTTGAGGATATTGGCAGGTATTGTCAGCTTATGATGCGTGTCTTCTCACGCACCGACAACAGGCGAATGCTGTGGCGGCAGGTGCCTTCGGAGATGGTAAAACTCGGTACTGATTCTATTCTGCTTATTGCCATTATCTCTATATTCATGGGTGTCATAATGACTATGCAGGTGATTCTCAACACTGAGAATCCGCTGTTGCCTCGTTACACAACCGGCCTTATGCTAAGGGATACATACCTTTTGGAGTTCTCATCGACCATCATGTGCCTGCTCCTCGCAGGAAAGGTCGGTTCGAACATAGCTTCCGAAATTGGTTCAATGCGTGTGTCGGAACAAATTGATGCTATGGAAATAATGGGTGTCAATTCGGCGAATTACCTTATTTTCCCTAAAATCATGGGGCTTGTTCTCTTTATGCCGATTCTTGTTACCCTGTGTGTCGCATTGGGATTGATAGGAGGCGTAGGAGTGGCTGCTTTCACTGATATGATTACAATGGACGATTTCGTTTATGGCCTTCAGTATGCCTTTATTCCGTTCTATTTCACATACAGCGTAATAAAGTCGATAGTGTTTGGCTTTATAATATCTTCAGTTTCAGCATTCTATGGCTATTATGCTTACGGAGGTGCCTTGGCTGTAGGTAGGGCAAGCACGAATGCTGTGGTAAAGAGCAGTATCATCATGCTGCTGATGGATATTGTCCTGACTGATTTGATGCTCACCTAAAGATGATTTCTGACTATGATTGAGGTGAAAAATATAAATAAGTCGTTTGACGGCAAACAGATTCTTTATGACATATCTGCTCAATTCCTTGGCGGCAACGTGAACCAGATTATCGGGCAGAGCGGTTCTGGAAAGACTGTACTGATGAAAAGCATTATCGGTTTGTTCAAGGCTGAAAGTGGCGAGGTGCTTTATGATGGCCGTAATCTTCAGGAAATGACCGAGAAAGAGATAAAGATTCTCAGGCGGGAAGTCGGTATGCTGTTCCAAGGCTCTGCGTTGTTCGACTCGCTGACGGTACTTGGCAACGTCATGTATCCTTTGGAAATGTTCTCGTCAATGACAAGGATTGAGATGGAAAAGAGAGCCAAATTCTGCCTTGAGAGGGTTAACCTGATTGACGAGAAACACCATCTCTTCCCTGGCGAAATCAGTGGCGGTATGCAAAAACGTGTGGCGATTGCACGTGCTATTGCCTTGAATCCAAAATACCTGTTTTGCGACGAGCCTAATTCCGGACTTGACCCAGTGACTTCATTGGTCATCGACAAACTGATTAGCGACATCACAAAGGAGTACGGAATCACCACAATCGTGAATACGCACGACATGAATTCTATTATGGAAACAGGCGACCATATCATATTGATAAAGAGTGGCAGGAAGGCATGGGAAGGTTCTAAAAATGATATTTTCGAGGAGGGGAATCAGGACCTTGAGGATTTCGTGTTCGCGTCTGACCTGTTCAAGAGTATCAGAAAAAAGAAAACTGAAAATAATAATCAATAAACATATTTGTTATGGCTGAGAAGACTCGTTATTCAGATGAGGAACTCGAAGAGTTCCGTGAACTAATTAATGAGAAGCTTGAAAAGGCTCAGAAAGAGTATGACCATTTGAGGGATATGATGTCGAATGCAGCGGGAAATGATGTCAACGATACTTCGCCTACGTTCAAGAATTTCGAAGAAGGTGCATCAACGCTTAGCAAGGAATCGTTGTCCCAATTGTCGCAAAGGCAACTTAAATTCATAAACCACCTGAAAGCCGCACTTATCAGGATTGAGAACAAGACTTACGGTATATGTCGTGTGACTGGGAAACTTATCCCCAAGGAGAGGTTGAGGGCTGTGCCTCATGCGACGACGACTGTCGAAGGAAAATTGATGAAAGGATGAGCTCTAAGAAATATTGGTGGGTTTTTTCTCTGATTTTTGTTGTCGGTATTGTTGCTGACCAATTATTGAAGTTTTATGTCAAGCTGCATTTTACCTTAGGCGAGGATCATGAAATCTTCAGTTGGTTTCATCTTGTGTTTGTCGAAAATCCAGGTATGGCTTTTGGCGTTACGTTGGGTAGTAAATTGATATTGACCATATTCAGAGTGCTTGTTTCGGGAGTTTTGGTGTGGTGGATGGTGCGGCTTGTCCGTCGGAATTTTGATTTTGGCTTTCTTGTCGTTTTATCGCTTGTGCTGACCGGCGCTGTCGGAAATATCATCGATTGCCTGTTCTACGGAATGGTGTTCACCGAAAGTAGTTTTGGCGAGGTGGCACGTATGGTCTGCGATGGAGGTGTGGGTTATGCAAGTTTTGGTGTAGGGAAAGTGGTGGATATGTTCTATTTCCCATTATTTGAGTTCCCTCGCTGGGTGCCTTTCCTTGGTGGTGAGATTTTTTTCAGCCCTGTGTTTAACCTGGCGGACAGTCTCATTACGGTCTCTATCTTCCTGATAATATTGTTCTATCGGCAGTCGTTCGGCAAGGCATTGGAATAAAGTGGCATAATGGTTAGGGGATTTGCAAAATATTTAGCGATTGCCATCGTTCTTGCAGGTGTGATGATGGGGTGTGACAAGGCTCCTGTTGCCAAGGAGGAGATGACCGATATACTGTTGGAAATCTATAGGACTGATGCCTGCCTGCAGTTCAAGGGCTATGGCGACAATGATTCTGTCAAAGCTCAGTACTATGAGTCAGTTTACCGCAAGCATGACATTACAAAGGAGGAATTTGAGAGCGCATTGAAATGGTATGCTGACCATCCGCGTGAGATGGTGGTTGTATATCGCAACCTGTCGATGAAGAGCGATGAGTATCTGAAGAGGGTCGAGAACTATGAGTTCAAGCCAGAGGCGAAACCGGAAATCAACGATTCTATTGACTCCTTGAATATATGGTATTTGAGTCCTTCGTTTAAATGGAATAGGACTGACGATAAGCAAAAAGTCGATGATGAGCATTTCCATGGTGTGTGGGACAACCGGAAGTATTTCGCTGGGTGTCTGAAACTCGTTCTCTCGGCAAAGATGCGTTTCTATTCTGAAAGTGGCGACAGCGTGACGACAAGGATGATTGTGAATTATTCAAAATCAAAAGCATCGGACACATTGGAATATAGATGCAAGGCTGATTCAGTTGCAAGGACCTACAATGTCTGGAAGAGAATGGATGGCAGGGTGGTTTCGGGTGCTGAAGTAATGCTCGTTGAAGGGGTTGACAGCTTAGATGTCATTGATATAGAGCGTGTCAGTCTGAAGTGTGCATATAATAAATATGATACTGAGATTTCTCCTGCGGTAAGGAGCTCCATAAATTTCAAGACGTCTGTATGGCGCGGAGATGAAGAGAATCGCCTCAAATAGAGTGGTCACAAGGGATGACGGGGTGCTTGAGAATGCTGTCGTCGAGATTGATGACGATGGAAGGGTCAGGTCTATACGACTTTTGAAGGATATGCAGGTCGAACCTTGCGCTACCGAGTTTGTCGAGGGCTGGCTGAGAGGTGATGATGGCGAGGAAATATATGTGGGATATAAATTCAAGAATAAATCAAATATAAAATAATATGGCAAAGGAATTGAAAGAATTGACCTCAAGGGAAGAAGATTATTCCCAGTGGTACAATGATTTGGTTATCAAGGCGGATTTGGCAGAAAATTCTGCTGTCCGTGGCTGTATGGTCATCAAGCCATACGGTTATGCAATATGGGAGAAGATACAGCGTCAGCTGGATGATATGTTCAAGGAGACTGGTCATCAGAATGCCTACTTCCCATTGTTCATACCTAAGTCATTTCTCAGTAAGGAGGCAGACCATGTGGAGGGATTTGCAAAGGAGTGTGCAGTCGTGACGCATTACAGACTGAAAACAAATCCTGACGGCAGTGGCGTTGTGGTAGATCCTGCGGCAAAACTGGAGGAAGAACTGATTGTCCGTCCTACTTCTGAGACTATTATATGGAACACCTACAAAAACTGGATTACCTCATATCGCGACCTTCCTATCCTCTGTAATCAATGGGCAAACGTTGTCCGTTGGGAGATGCGTACACGTCTCTTCCTACGCACTGCCGAGTTCCTCTGGCAGGAGGGACATACTGCCCACGCAACATCTGAAGAGGCTATGGAGGAGGCTCAACGTATGCTCCATGTATATGCTGATTTCGTCGAGAACTATATGGCAGTTCCTGTAGTAAAGGGTGTCAAGTCAGCCAACGAACGTTTTGCAGGAGCTGTCGAGACTTTCTGTATTGAGGCTCTCATGCAGGATGGCAAGGCTTTGCAGGCTGGTACGTCGCACTTCCTCGGACAGAATTTTGCCAAGGCATTTGATGTCAAGTTCTCCGACAGGAATAACAAGCTCGATTATGTATGGGCTACTTCATGGGGTGTTTCAACACGTCTGATGGGTGCTTTGATTATGGCGCATTCGGACAACAATGGTCTTGTTCTTCCTCCAAAACTCGCTCCATTCCAAGTTGTAATCGTTCCTATTTACAAGGGCGATGAGCAACTCAAGGCAATAGACGAGAAGGTAGCAGGTCTTGTCAGTGAACTCAAGGCTCTTGGCATAAGGGTCAAGTATGACAATGCGGACAACAAGAAGCCAGGCTGGAAGTTCTCAGAGTACGAACTCAAGGGTGTGCCTGTACGTATTGCCATTGGTCAGCGTGACATGGAGAACAACACCGTTGAACTCATGCGTCGCGACACTTTGGAGAAAGAGACAATCTCGTTCGACGGTCTTGCTGCACACATCAACAGCCTGCTTGACGAGATGCAGCATAATATATTCCAGAAGGCTTTGGACTATCGTGCTTCTGTCACCCGCACTGTCGAGACATACGACGAGTTCAAGGTGGAGATTGAGAAGGGTGGTTTCATCCTTGCACACTGGGATGGTACTCCTGAGACTGAGGAGAAAATCAAGGAGGAGACAAAGGCAACTATCCGTTGTATCCCTATGGATGAAATCAAGACTGCCGACGGAAGAGTCATTGGCGAGGAACCTGGTGTCTGTATGGTTACAGGCAGACCTTCCAAGCGTCGTGTGGTTTTCGCAAGAGCTTATTGACAGGCTGATTCACAATAAACAGGAGAGGCTGCCTGGGTTAACCGGACAGCCTCTCCTGTTTATTGGTGATGTGGTTTATGGAAATATTATTGCCTTAAGGTAGGTACACCTGTGTATTCGACGTTGATAGTCGAACCATAGTATGTTGTGAAACTGCCATTGACTTTTATCTCGTCATCTGATTCGCCGGCAGCGATTGTCATTGAACCGCCTGTTACGAAATAGACATCTCTGTATCCATAAATTGAACTTCCTGCGTAATATGCCATGAACGATGGATAGCATCCGTCACTTTCGGTTGCACCATAACTGTGTCTTATCATTCCTGGTTCGAAATCAGATACGCTTTCGCCGACTGTGTATGAACCAACCATTGTACCTTCGGTTACCTTGTTGCACATTACCTTCAGGATTCTCTCATTGTCTTCGCTGTCAACGAGCATCAAGCTGAATACGTTTGGTTCGTCAGGATAGGTTTCAAGGAAGCATTCATTGCAAATCAGGTTGATTTCCGATTGCGTCTGAGGCTCCATTGTGTATCTTTCAGCCTCCTTCTTTTCGTAATCCTGAATCAAGAGAGCACCTTTATATACGAAGTTGAGTACGTCGCCACTACGTGAGATGAGGTGAAAGGTGATTTCTGCTGCATCCGCCGTACCTTTCACTATGGCGTATCCTCCTTTCACAAAGTCGTAGGATACGAGTTCTCCGCCTTGAATGTCGAATATGAGTGAACCCTGGATGTACGAACCTTCGTCGGATGTGCCTTCGAGAGGGTCATAGCCGTATATCAATGTTCCGGCATCAAGTGTCGAGTCAAGTGGATAATCGCCTGGTTTTGGGAAAAACTGTTCGTCAACTGACTCGGTCACGAATTTCACTTTTGCTGCGAATCCTGTTCCGTCTTTTGCAACGTATTTGAACTGCATGTCAACCTCTACCTGGTCACCTTCGATACCTCTCATTGCATCCTGGCCCCAGTACTGGGCAGCGAGGAAACTGCTTTCGTCAATGTAGATGTATTCCTCTGCAGGTGGATTTGTACCATGAGGGGAATTGTCTTGACCGTCTTTGGGACTATTTACCGTTTGCTTGCAAGCAACCAGAAGCAGCAGTGCTGCGAAGACTGATAATAGTTTTTTCATTGTTTCGAATTTTTTTTTGTTTGTCGGTGCAAAGGTACGACTTTTTTCTGTTCTGTCAAAACCTTTTTATTGGAAAATTACTTTTTTGTCCTGAATTTCTTTCATTACAAAAATTTGGTAAGTTCTATTAATCCCAAATCAGCCTATGGCGTTAACTACATTGACTCTCGGCTGCACTCGTCATAATCCAAATAGAATTTGGCTTTCTGCTCTAATTTGTGCGAGAGTTGCAATAGGCTAAGATGTTCAGGGCTTTCAGTCCATAGAAATTCTGATGACAGATTTGGGTTAATAGGAATAATGTTAATTTTTGTCAACCGGTATCAGTGATAAAAGAAGAATAGATAACCTAAATCAGAAGACTATGCATAAGTATTGATATCTTATCGAAACTCCCATCCACCTCCCATCTACCTCCCATCCACCTCCCATTTTTTATGAGAGTTTCGTGGGAGTTTTCTGGGTACATCTGTGTTATCGCATTTATATTTCGAAGATGATTCAGACGCTACATTGCCGTTATGCGGCAATTTGACAAGGATATTATTTTATAAATTTTTAACAATATGGCAATGTTAAACCCAAATCGGTCATTAGCTCTGAAGGAGCTTGACATTATAGCCTATGGCATCG
>JAKSNT010000054.1 GCA_024399575.1 Paludibacteraceae bacterium | reverse complement strand
CTGTAATGGATGCAAATATAGCCACACTTCAGGTTACGCAGAACGGCGACCAACTCAGCCGCCCTGTCGTGGCACTCGGCGAGGGTGTGATTGATATTGATTTCGACGAGCTGTCGTATGTGCCTAAGAACTTCTATTACAAGGTGATGCATTGTGATGCACACTGGATGCCCTCCGACCTTATGACGATGGAATATATCGACGGAATGGACGACATAATGATTGACGACTATGAGTTCTCGCAGAACACAGTCCGCGAATATATACATTATCATGTGGCTTTCCCCAACAACAACGTGCGGCTGACGAAAAGCGGTAACTATGCCGTTGTGATTGCGGAGAACAACGATTTTGACAATGGGATAGTGGCAGTTGCATGTTTCTCGGTGGTGGAACCTCTGACGTCGGTCACAGGCGAGGTCTCTGCCACGACGCTGAAAGGGGTGAACGGCGAGTACCAGCAGCTGTCGCTCGAACTGAATGCCGACATGGTGCACCCACGCAACGCAATGACCGACTTCACGCTGCTTGTGCGTCAGAACGGAAGATACGACAACGAGGTTTATGTATCGACACCTGCCATGATGACCGGCTCACGGGTGAAATACGTGAATCTGCCTGACCTGACGTTCGAGGGGGGCAACCAGTACCGCTCGGTGGATTTCTCGTCGAGATACACCTATGGCTCGGGTATCGACAGGTTCGTATATGACGACACTATATATCACGTTCTGCTCGAACCTGACTATTTCGACTTTAGGCGCAGGACTTACGCCGAGGACGCACGCGGTGGGTTCGTGGTGAATCACCAGGGGTCGGGTGAATATTCGCGGATAGAGGCTGACTATGTATATGTGGATTTCCGTGTGCCTTGCGAGGCTCCGTTTCTTGACGGTAAGGTCTATCTGCTGGCAGGGGGAACATACAACATGCTGGACGGGACGACGCTGATGGACTACGATTTCGAACACAATGAGTATTACAAGGCAGTGCTGATGAAACAGGGTGGCTATAATTATCAATATGTGTTTCAGCCGAAGAGCGGTGACGTAACCACGATGAAACGCACCGAAGGGTCGTTCTGGCAGACCGCAAACCGCTATGAGATAATGGTCTATTACCGTCCTGCAGGCGAACGGTACGACCGTCTGGTTGGATATTTTGAATTGTAAAGTGAAAAAGATATGATCAAGGTTGGTGACAAAGTGAGATTCCTCAATTCGACTGGTGGAGGGACAGTCCGCAAGTTCCAGTCGAAAAACATTGTGTTGGTCGAGGAGGAGGATGGTTTCGAGACCCCCGTGCTAACGTCGGATGTCGTTGTGGTCGAGGAGACAAACGAGTATAATTTCGTGACAGGTACGCCACGCAAGGAGGTGCCGGATACGAAAAAAGCAGTTCCTGAAAAACGGGAACAGAAATACGTACCAGTCGATTTCGAAGAGACCGCAGAGGGCGAACAGCTGTCGGTGATGCTGGCTTTCGTGCCTACGGACGTAAGGAAACTGCAGGAGTCGAAATTCGACATGCACATAGTGAACGACTCGAACTACTATGTGAATTTCGTGATTGCCGTTGAGGACGAACACGGACGTCTGAACGTACGTCATTCCGACATGATTGAGCCACAGACCAAACTGCTGCTCGAAACACTCACGTACGACGACCTGAACGATCTGCAGAACATGAGGGTGCAGGCTGTCGCATACAAGAAACACAGCTATGACTTCAAGCCTGCGATAGACACTCCGCTGACGCTCCGACTGACACGTTTCTTCAAGATGCACTCGTTTGTCGAGAATGATTACTTCGATGAACCGGCATTGATAGAGAATATTGTGAGGAGGGATTTCTCAGTGGCTGACGCATTGGCTGCTCCTACCCCAGATCAGAAGCCAAAGCCGCAAAGAGAGAGAATCAGCAAGCCTAACCAGAAACCAGAACTCATCGAGATAGACCTGCACATCAACGAACTGATGGACAATACCAACGGATTGCAACCCAAGGATATGCTCGAATATCAGATAGAGAAATTTAATGAAGTGATGAAAGCAAACCTCAGGCGGAAAGGAACGAAAATAGTTTTCATTCACGGCAAGGGCGAGGGCAAATTGAGGGCTGAAATACTGAGAAACCTGAAACTATATTATCCTGCATGTACGGCTCAGGATGCAAATTTCCAGAAGTACGGTTTCGGGGCTACAATGGTGACAATACATTAAAATTATGTTAGTATATTCAACAAATCCTGATTTCAAGTTTGATGAGGAGGAAGAGCAGACCACTCCTGCTCCCTCTGAACAGCGTCTGCATGTGCAGATTGAGAAAAAAGGTCGTGGCGGCAAGACTGCCACTGTGGTCAAAGGTTTCGTAGGCCGCGACGAAGACCTCGAAGCGTTGGCACGAACGCTCAAGACACGTTGCGGAGTAGGAGGTTCGGCAAAGGACGGCGAGATAATCATACAGGGGGAAAACCTCAGCAAGGTTAAGGAAATACTGAAAAACTTAGGCTATAAATGAAAATATTCTGCATAGGGTGGAACTACCCGCAACACAACAACGAGATGCACAGGGCAGACCTGCCATCGGAACCTACGCTGTTCATGAAACCAGACACTGCCTTGCTGCGCGAGAACAAACCCTTTTTCTTGCCTCATTTCTCGAATCAGGTGGAGCATGAGGTGGAGGTCGTAGTGAGGATAAACCGTGTGGGACGAAACATCCAGGAGCGTTTTGCACAGCGGTATTACAACGAGATAGGTCTTGGCGTGGATTTCACTGCCCGCGACCTGCAGAACCGTTGCAAGGAGAAGGGTCAGCCGTGGGAGATAGCCAAGGCGTTCGACAATTCGGCTGTAGTCAGCGAGTTCATGCCTCTGGCTGAATTTGGAAAGGATGTTCAGGATTTGAACTTCGAACTCTGGAAGAACGGCGAGTTGCAGCAGAAAGGCTATTCGGGCGACATGTTGTTCAAAGTCAACAGAATAATAGAATACATTTCAGGATTCTTTACGCTGAAGGTGGGCGACATCATCTTCACTGGAACTCCTGCAGGAGTGTCGAAGGTGGCGATAGACGACCATCTCGTCGGACGGCTTGAGGGGCATGACATGTTTGATTTCTACGTGAAATAGTCATTTGCGGACACGTATGGTGCCTCCAGACTTCTCAAGGGGGAGTGCGCTGGCAAGATGCGCAGCGAGCTCTTCCTCTTTGATTTTGTAAATCTTAGGCGTAAGCGACCTCGGAAAACGGTTGAAAAACGAGTCAGTCGAGACATACCATTCGCAGGAAACAATTCCCGGAATCTGTGGCAGGTCGTTCCAAAGCTGGAAGATCCGTGACTGCGTGGCTATCGTTATTCCGTGCCTGCCATCCGAAAAACGGGAAATGCAGATGAGATGACGGCGAACCTGCTGGTCGTTTTCGTGCTGTGCCTCAGTGAGTTTATAGGATATGCGGATATGTCGGTTGTGACGGCGGTTGAAGTCGTTCATCATCTGCTGGAAAACCATGCCATGTGTCGAAGTGTCGTGGATGTTGTTGTAGAGTATGTGGTAGTGAATCATTTCGTGGAGTATGATATCTTCAATCTCAGTCTCGGTAAGGTCGAAGCGCATAGAGAAACGGAATCTGAAATCAGTGAACCGTGTGCCTCGAAGCAGCGAACGTTCCCTTCTGCATGCTATCTGTGCCATATAGGTCCGTGCTTTAGTGGCGCAAAAAGGGAGCATCGGCAGGCGATTGTCGAAATAGAGGGCGTTGAAATCGATGAATTTCTGTCTCACAAAGTCGGTTGTAGGTATCATAAGCCGTAGTGATTATCTTTGTATATTAGGCTGTTGGCAATTGCAGTAAAAAATCTTAACATTATTGCAAAGTTAATCATTTTTTTTATTGTCCATATCAAAAATAATGACTAAATTTGCACACTGAAAGAAAGTAAATAGAAATATATGAAACCTACATTATTTATTCTTGCTGCCGGAATGGGCAGTCGCTATGGAGGATTGAAACAGCTGGACGGTGTCGGGCCATCGGGCGAGACGATTATGGACTATTCTATTTTCGATGCAGTACGTGCAGGATTCGGCAAGGTGGTGTTTGTCATCCGTCACGACTTCGAGGAGGAGTTCCGTGAGAAAGTGCTTTCTAAATACGAGAAAGTGATACCTGTTGAGGTGTGTTTCCAGACGCTCGACAACCTGCCAAAAGGGTTCAAATGTCCTGAAGGACGCACGAAACCTTGGGGTACGAATCATGCAGTGCTGATGGCTAAGGATATTATCCACGAGCCTTTTGCTGTAATCAACTCCGATGACTTCTACGGTCGCAACGCATTCGAGGTGCTGGCAGGCGATCTGGTCAAGATGTCGAACACCGAAGGCGACTACAGCATGGTGGGCTATAGGGTAGGCAATACATTGTCGGAGAGCGGGACAGTGAATCGCGGTGTATGCACGACAAATGCAGGCAATTTCCTGACAGGCGTTACTGAACGAATAAACATAGGTCGCAACGACAAGGGCGAAATCGTATATCCTGACGGCGATACGTTCGGGAAACTCGACGAAAACGCACCTGTATCAATGAATATGTGGGGCTTCACTCCTGACTATTTCGAACATTCCGAGAAGTATTTCATCGATTTCCTGAAGACAAACCTCACAAAGGAGAAATCGGAATTCTTCATTCCTCTTGTGGTCAATGACCTGATAACTAAGGGTAAGGCGCATTGCCGTGTGCTTGACACAACTTCGAAATGGTTCGGTGTGACATATACCGAAGACCGTCCTGCAGTGGTCGAGAAACTTGCAAGCCTTGTCAAGGAGGGTGAATATCCAACACCTCTGTTCAGATGAAGAAAATATTCTTGTTCCTTCTGGCTGCAATGATTGCCATTGACGTCAGTGCACGCATGGTGACTTTGGAAAGTGCACGCACTCTGGCGAGAAAATTCATGGCGGCAAATACAGGAAAGGAAGATACATTATGCCTGATTGGGAATAACCCTTTCAGGCATTTTTTCGTCTTTGGAAGTACCGAAACCCAGGGATTCATAATAGTTTCGGCTGACGACAGGGTGATACCTGTTCTCGGATATTCGCTGAACTCCAAGTTCGACGGTTTCTCGGACGACATGCCTTCGGTGAAGGATTGGCTGAAGAGTTATGACGACCAGATTGAATACCTGATTCAGAATCATGTGGAACCTACGCCCGAGTTGCTGAAACTATGGCAGACGGCAGGCGATGGGCCTGTATCTCAGGTCGGTCCTCTGGTCACTACGAGGTGGGCGCAGGGAGAACCATTCAATAACCTATGTCCTGTCAATACATCTAACAGCAAAAATTGTGCGACAGGCTGTGTGGCAACAGCAATGGCTCAGGTGATGAACTATTGGAAGTTCCCTGTACATGGCGAGGGCAGCGTGTCATACAGCTGGAAAGGTATGACATTGAGTGAGAATTTCGAAAATACGTATTTCGACTGGCAGAATATGTGTGATGAGTACTTGTTGGAGAAGCCGGAGGCTGCTATGACCGCAGTGGCTACGCTGATGAGGAGTGTTGGTGTGGCAACAAAGATGAACTATGGAGGAACCAGCACTACGTATGCCGTATCGTATGGTGGTCTGGACTATCCTTGTGCCGAAAATGCATTGAAATACACCTTCCATTATTCCAAGAACATTTTCAGCGCTTATTACGACAATTACGGCGACAGCCAGTGGAAACAGATGATGAGGGACGAGGTGGATGGCCATAGGCCCGTAATCTACAGCGGTTTGTCGTCATACAGTACGAATGTCGGTCATAGCTTCGTGCTTGATGGATATGACAGTGATGCAAGATTCCATATCAACTGGGGGTATAATGGCAACAATGATGGCTTTTTCGCTATCGGTCAGCTGCAATATGGCAATACATTTTATAATGTGGATAACAAGGCTGTAATACATATTGAACCTGACCGAGATTATAATCATGGTACAAGTACAATTGTCACGGCTGATGCAGGAACAGGTGGCAAGGTTGGAATATATGGTTACGGCGAGGACGGTGAGCTCAGCATCGGTGATACCGTTGAAATAATTGCCTGGGCTGAAGATGGCTACAGGTTCAGTAGATGGTCGGACAATTCGAAGGACAATCCAAGGTATCTCATAGCTGATGGCAAGAATTATAGCTATCATGCTGAATACGAAGAGTTGATGTCGGACACAATAGCTTATTGCAATGACTATATGATAAATGCGACGGGCGGTACGTCTTCTGCTACATTGTTTGAATGGGGTATTATCATACCTAAATCTGTTTATGGAAAGTCATTCAAACTTGACGAACTGCTCTATTATCCTTATATGGCAGGAAGTTACACCGTTCATGTATGGGAGGGTGTTGGAAATTCGGAAACAAACGAACTGTACGAAGAGACATTCCCTGTCACTGCTTCTCATCAGTGGGTGAGTCTGAAATTTGCACAGTCAGTAGATTTGACCAATGTGAATTCGGACTATCTCTGGATCTGGCTTTCGTCTGACTTTACCGGCTATCCTGCGGTGTCAGGTGGATATTGGCCATTGACATATACTCTGTTTTCAGGTTCGTATAATGGCTCGGTTTATCGGTTAAATAGGAAATGGTATGCTTTTGATTATTCGTTCATGCTGAAGGCAATATGCACGGACGAAATGACTATAACCAAAAATGGATGTACATATAGATTGCATAAGGGACCAAACACGGCAGAAGTGGTTGATTGCGAATATGCTGCAACGCAACGTGACCTGACGAGGTCTGACGGGGGAGTACTGCATTACGAAAGCGAGGTGAGGATACCTGACGAAATAGAATATGGAGGATTGAGATTCACTGTGACCGCCATTTCCAAGGTTGGTGCACCTCAAACGTCAGGGAATGTGGCATTCCATATTCCAAGTTCGGTAAAGGAACTGGATTGTCCTGTTTTCCCTCAGAACTCGTTGTTGCTTTTTGAATCAAACGTTTCACCTGTCGTGAAAAATGTCAATGCCAATGTGACTGGATGTTTCATTACTGCAGATGCAGTGGAGGGTGCTGATGGTTGGAACGGACAGATTTTCAACACTTCATATCCTTACAATGTGGTTGGCGGCAACATCACTCAACGTCCTTATTTCGGGCAGAACCTGGAGGTTAGTTATAATCTCGCTACGGGTGAGTTCTATAATTACGAAGAGTATTTCATGCAGACAAACCTTTCAACAGCATGGGATTATGGCGATGGCATTACGAAGGTCAGCAGTGATGACTCGCATTTCGAGGGAACTCTGAATGCCGAGGCTGTGCTTGAGGTGATGCCTGTATATGATGTAGTGATTAGAGGAGAGTCTCCTCAGTTTGAATATCCAAAGGAACGTATGTTCCGTCATTGCCGCAACCTGACTATTGAAGATGGTGCATCGTATAATGTGGTTTCGTTTGCTGACGGTTCGGAGTGCAAGAGGGTAGAGGCGGAAACGGTCAAGGTGCAATATTCGATAGACAATGCTGCTTTCCGCTATATTTCCCTGCCGTTTGATTGCAAGGTGTCGGAAGTAGCGGGTCTGCCATATCTCGGAATTGACCTTGCGGAAGTCACTTCGCTTGATGCTGACCATTGGACAGCCTATGAATTTGATGAGGGCTACGTGGATTACGGCGAAGGCTGTCGGAATTATTCCGACTCGCTCTCTATGAAGTTCCGTGTAGTGCCCTCGGATGGAGTGTTGAAGGCAGGTCGGGGCTATGCAGTAGCTGTCGTGGAATCTGACGACCATATTGATACTGAGGTTAAGGCAACTGTCAGTTTTGAAAGCACTGTTCCAGTTGATTTCTATTCACTTTCAGCGCAACGTGAGTCGGTGAATTTGGAATGTTCGACCAACGACAGATGGTATATGCGAGGCTGGAACCTCATGGGCAACCCTTACTGGGGAACTGTCAGTGGCTCGACGTTCGGTAAATATGTCAGCAAAATAGAGAATGGCAAAGTGGTTGAACACAACAACGACATTGAGGAGATACCAGTTACGGCATTCGAGGCACTCTATTTCCAGACGGCAACCCCTGGTTCGAGAACGCTGAACCCTCTGGTTCCTGCACCTGCTGCGAATGTGAAACCGCTCAACCGTGAACTGTGCGACTACATAACGGTTGAACTTCTGTCGGGCGACAGCCTGATTGGCAGCACAACGGTCATCGACATGCCGTCTGCTTCCGACGAATTTGTCATTGAGGAGGATTTGTCCTGTATGTCGTCGCATGGGATAGCATCTGTTGCCTCAGGCGTGAGGTGCAGGTTCAACGAGCTTTCGCTTGTTGGCGATACGGTAGTAGTGCCTCTTTCGGTGAATGTCGTCGAAGGGCAGTATTCTATAGATTATGACCGCAGCAGCCGTTTGCCTTATGCCGATATAATGTTGAAAGACTATTCCGACGGCAGTATGTATGAAATAGCGGAGATGCCGTTGACGTTCAACATGAACGACGGGAGCAGGTATGCATTGCTGTTCACGCCTCATGAAGTGATTTCTTCCGTTGGACAGCCAGACTGTGAAAGTCTGAAGGTCGTTGTCTTGGGGGACAGAATCACAGTGTCCGGTATAGATGCAGGTGAAAAAGTCGAACTCTACGACATTTCGGGAAGGATGATAAGTTCTGCAATTGCAGGTGGCGACGTCGTCGGGTTTGACATTCCTGTCCGTGGAGTATATATAGTGAATAGCGGCGGAAGGGTAGTGAAGGCGCTTTGCGGAAGATGATTGCAAAGAGAGAGACATTCATTTTTCGAATGTCTCTCTCTCTTTAGTTGCCTTAGAAGGATTCGAACCCTCACAGACAGAACCAGAATCTGTAGTGCTACCATTACACCATAAGGCAATTTGTTCAGGGCTGCTACCCCTCTCATTTGCGACTGCAAAGGTACAACTTTTCCTTGAACCAGCCAAAAGATTTTCTATAAATATTTTCTCGTTAACCTTATTTAACTATATGTCTGTAACAGACAGATAATCAGCTGTGACTTTTTATCTCACGCAGAATACGCGGAATTATGGGAATTTCTTTCTCTGCGAATTCTGCGAATTCTGTGTGAAAGAGACATACGAATTCTGCGTGAAACAGAGTCAGAGGGCTGCACGGAGTGGAGAAATCCTCCAGAATGCCTTTTTTATGCCTCCACCGATGGTCCACC
>JAKSNT010000053.1 GCA_024399575.1 Paludibacteraceae bacterium | reverse complement strand
ATGTTATTATCGCATTTCGTTTGCGGTTGACTGCAATGGGGACTCAGTAATATTTTTCGTGCACGTCAGTGATATGCAGAGCCCGTCTCTGTGATATCTCCACTCCTGTTCAGCAATACTCCTGCTCCCCCTCAGGTGTCTGGCTGAACTGCGGCCCGATTGGGCAAGCTTCTCAAAACTTGCAACTGCAAAGTTAGTACATTTGTGAGGACTGTGCAATAGTTTTCCAGAGGGTTGTGCGTCCGTTTCCCGCGAGTTGTGAGTAAGGGATGTCAGGAAAGACAGTACGAAAAAGTGGTCATTTGGTCATTTGGTCATTTGGTCATTTTCTTTTTCGGATGCGTTTTCAGTGCCACTATGTAATATAAAAATAATATATTATTTTTATATTACATAGTGAGCCGGAAATGAGGTTCGAATTCCTTTTTGACCAAATGACCAAATGACCAAATGACCACATCGGTCGACCTTCATGTTGTCGAGGACAAGCTGACCCGACAAATTGTCGTATCAGGTCAGAAGAGGAATGTTTGGCTTACCAACGAGTCTGGTCTTTACTCGCCTGTCATCAGAAACCCTGGAACTCACAACTCTCGGGAAACGGACGCACAACCCTCGGGAAAACTATTGCACGATTCTCGCAAATGTACTACCTTTGCAAAAAATCGTTCACCGGCGGCGGCGACTCCCTCCATACACTGCCGACCATGAACGGATTGCGACTGCGAACAGGTTAAGGTAACGCAGCTTTAAGAAGATGGTGACAAAGAATGGCATGTTGCTTTTTGGGATGCACCAGCGATTTTTGTCAAAACATAAGTTACCACTTTGCCCCATGAAAGTGGTGACTTCATAGATACGGGGATTTACTGACGCTACCTTCTATTGTGCAAACCGAGAGTGCAAAGATAGATTCACTTAATCTTCTATCACAATCTTCACTACGTTCACACTTTTAGGCATAGAGTGACAGAGGATGTTCTGTTTTTATTTTTTTTATTTTTCAGACCATAAGACAAATATTTCCCTGAAGGCTTCGGCATTTCATAGAAATTTCATATATTTGCAAGGGAAAAGGTTCGACGTGAATGTATGGTACAGGAGTCGTTCTTGTGTATAGAAAATAAGAGCCCCCACCGAAGTGGAGGCCATACACACCGAGGCATGTAGTAGATTTCTGCGGCTTGACCCACAGGGGTCTGCCTTTTTGTGAAAAGTGTCACAAAAGTTATCTGAATGCAAAGTTATGAAAAAAAAACGAATAAACAAAAAAATATATAAGGGATGTCACAGACACTTGGAATTGATTTAGGTACAAACTCGCTTGGTCTTAACTGCTGGGACAAGTGTGATTCGGGATTGCTAAAAGACCAGATATCAGCATCTGTTGATACTTTTATCAATGGAGTAAGTAGTGGTTCTTCATCCACAAGGGAGTCTTCTCTTGCAGCCGAAAGGAGAGCATTTCGCAGTACACGTCGACGTTTCCGTTCAACCAAAGCAAGAAAGCAGGCCACTTTACGCCATCTCATTCAGTATGGATATTGCCCACTCTGTATGGAATCGCTCAACAAGTGGCGGTTTGATGATAAGGACAATGGTTATGATCGCACGTTTCCTACCGATAAATCATTCATGCAGTGGTTGGCATTGGATTTTAATGGTGACGGAAAAGCTGACTATACATCAGTATATGCTTTGAGAGCCGAATTAATGGATCGTGACTTTGATTTCAGCAATGAGGCTGAACGATATAGACTTGGTCGAGCGCTCTATCACATGGCTTGCCATCGTGGGTTCAAGAGTAATAAGGGTACACAAGCTGGTGACGAAGAAGATGCAGATGATGATGGCACCGAACCCGTATCCGAACAGAAGAAGGCTTCCGGAATTCGTGAACTGATGCTTGCCAATGGCCTCAAAACTATTGGTCAGGCATTCCATTATATAGAATGTACACTCGGTGAACGTGTACGCAACCATCCTATTTATTCTGTCGTTAGAAAGCAATATAGGGAAGAAATTGATGAAATCTTCAAACGCCAGTCATTGCCGATGGATGATAATGGATTCTACAAGGGACTTGTGAGTACAAAGAAGCATGAGGGAACGATTTTCTATAAGAGGCCTTTAAGTTCGCAGAAAGGTAAGATAGCCAAGTGCTTTCTTGAACCAGATAAGCCTCGATGCTATGTGTGCCATCCAGAATTTGAGGAGTTCCGTGCGTTTCAGCTCATCAATAACATACGCATTTGTCGTGAGAAAGGTTCTGTGTCTGAATCGTTGGACGATGAGGACTTACGCAAGACCATATTCGAGAAATGCTTTGTGAACAGTGTACGTGACTATTTCAAGTTCGAGGAAATCCGCAAAGTGATAGAGACCCATATGGGCCTGACACTCTCAAAGAGTGATTGTACCATCAATTATAAAGATGATACCATTGTGAAGGGATGTCCTGTAACTGTACGATTGAAGAAGCTTTTCAATAAAGGATTCAAGGACATAGTAGTGTCCTCTGATGGGACAGACTACACGGTTGAGGATATATGGCACATCTGCCGTTCTGCAGATGACGATGAGTGGATAAGAAATTTTGCTGCCTGCCGTCTGCATTTTGATGAGAAACAGACGAAATCACTGGTGACTTTATGGAATAACATGCCCGACGGGTATTCTGACCTTAGTCTTAAAGCCATTACACGCATTAACAGAATGCTTCGCATGGGACTTCAATACTCTGATGCCGTGATGTTTGCTAAACTACCGGATGTTATTGGCGTCAAGCGTTTTGAAGAAATTGAGGACAGTATCCCCGATATACTCAGCACTTTCAATGAAGAGTACGAGAGTGCAGCCGAATCAGTCCGTAGGGAAAATGCCGAAACAGCATCCTATTTCATACAGCATCCTGAAGTGGACTATCGCCAGTCTAGTCGGAAGTATAGGACAATGCCTGTCAAAGCCGATCTCTTCAGGTCGTTCCTTTGCAAGACATTTCCAGATGTCAAACCTTATATGTGGTACAAACTCTATCACCATTCCGATGTAACTTTCTATCCTGTTCCGCCGGTGTCAAAGGACGGCAACCGATACCTTGCTGATCCGATTGCTGGGCGCACTATGCCGCCATCAGTCAAACACTCGTTATTCGTACTAAAACACCGAATCAACGAACTGATACGCAAGGGTGACATCGACGAACATACTCGCATCGTTGTAGAAACTGCTCGCGACATGTGCGATTCCAACATGAAATGGGCGCTCGATACTTATAATAAGCGTCGCTAAGAGGAAAACAAGAAGATTGCAGAACTAATTACAGAAATGTGTCCAGAACACAAAAATCCCGATGAGAATGAAGTACACAAAGCCCGACTGCTTCTGGAACAGGGAAAACAGCTGAATGACTACAACGAACAGGAGGGTGAATATTACAAGATGAAGGTGTCGGTGGAAAAGTACCGTCTCTGGAAGGAACAAGAATATATCAGCATTTATACAGGTAAGCCAATACCATTCTCAAAACTCTTTACCAATGAGTACGACGTAGAACATACTCTGCCCATCAGTAAGTCGTTCGATGACTCGATGGCAAATAAGACAATTTGTGAGTCCTACTATAACCGCTATGTTAAGGGTAATTCGCTACCTACAGAATGTCCGAACTTCAATGAGGGTAAATTACTGAATGGCTCAGAATGTAGAGCGATTAAAGACTCTATTGTATTGGAACGATGGAAGGAGAAAGTCAGACACCTTAGACTGCAGGTTGAATACTGGGATAAGAAATCGAGACGTGTAGTCATGGAAGACGACAAGAATAAATGCATCTGCCAGAAATATTTATATCGTAAGGAACTGGATTACTGGGAAGGAAAGATTAAGCGTTTCTTTATGAACGAAATTGACGACAGTTTTCGCAATAGTCAGCTCAACGATACCCGTATCATCACCCGATATGCTTTTCACTATCTGAAGAGCATATTCCCAAAGGTGTTTGTGGAACGAGGTGAAACAACTGCATGTTTCCGTCATATTTTCGGAATAGAGCAAGAGGCGGGTGGACAGACAATCGAGTGGGTAAAGGACCGTACGCTTCATTACCATCATGCCATAGATGCACTTGTGCTGTCACTCATCCCCTCTGCACGCCAAAGAGACGAAATCATGCGTATATACTACAAAATGAAGGAGGAGAGGAAACTTGGCAATGCAGTGGAGGCCAGCCGGCTGAACGGAGAACTGCATTCACGACTGACGGCAATCGGCATCAGTAACCGCGAGGTACAAGCAGCAGTAAGGAAAATAAAGGCGGAATTAATAGTCCGTCATGAGATAAAGGATAACAAGATGGCACGCGCAAGTCGCAGGGAATATGCTGGAGGCAAGCCGACTGGACGGTTTGTGCGCAGCGATGTAGTGAAAGGCCAGCTGCATAAGGATACCGATTATGGTGCCATACGATATCCGATAAGTGATGAAAAAGGATTTGTAGAAACAAGAAACGGGAGTTTTGTGTATAGCGATGTTACTGACGGCTCAGACGTGAGATATGTAAAACGCGAAAAGATTACAAATGCGAAGTTGGAAAATATCATCGACCCTTATGTCCGTGAGTCAATACGCTATCAGATGAAGATGTACGGAATATCGAATCTTAGTTCGGTTGCCGACAAGCCTATGTGGATGATGCGATTCAAACGTGCCGAGAATGGAACACTTGAACCCGTGATGACAACAGATGCCGATGGCAAGACAATACCATTGCTGGTGAAGGAATCGAAAGGACGGAGGATTTCGCCGATGCGTCATGTGAGATGTTGGGCATCAATCAAACCTGGCAATGTAATCAGCATTGGGGTACCAGAACGCAAATCACAGAAGAAATGTGTAAATATACCTGACCGTCAGCATAAGGAACGCATCTATGTGGAAAAAGGTGAATTTGTTTGTTGCATATATTATACAGGGCTTAATAGTAGAGGGCGTGAACAAGCTGGGTACAAGTTCCTATGCGATTTCGATATTGCATTGCTAAAACGAAAGCATCGGGAACTGGCTAAGGGCTGTTCTTCGTTAAAGACATTTGTGGAGTTATTACCAGAATACGAATGTCAAGAATTCATTGTAAATAACGAAACTATCAACATGACTCGCAGAAATGTAATCATCTCAGGGATGGTTGTTCGTTTGAAGGATGAAGGAAGTGGCAAATCTTTGTCAGAGAGAACTTATGTCGTGAAGAACTTCAATTACTATCGACCTAAGGGAGTTGTATGGATCGTACGTCATGATGTTGCAAAGATAACGGATGATAAATGTGTGGAGATTTTGCCATCGAAATTTAAAATGTATGAAATAGTTGAATAAAAAAATCCCGTCGTTGCTGGCGGGATTCTTCTTTATATCGCAAATTTTCTTTTGTATTGTTTCTCTTAAGTGTCTGATAACATCGTTTTTACATATAATCCGATGTTTGCGATATTTGTTAGGATAACTTTTGAAACCAATTCACAACCGAGCATTCAGGCTTGCCGATAGTAGATAGGATGTTTGCGATATTTGTTAGGATAACTTTTGAAACCAATTCACAACTGTGCGTATATAGTATTCAGCTGCTTCAGTGATGTTTGCGATATTTGTTAGGATAACTTTTGAAACCAATTCACAACTGGATGAAATGGTTGAAGGAGCCAGGCTGGATGTTTGCGATATTTGTTAGGATAACTTTTGAAACCAATTCACAACCTTTTGTAGACCTCATTATCATGCTTTGTGATGTTTGCGATATTTGTTAGGATAACTTTTGAAACCAATTCACAACAAAGCAGATTGCCAGTTGTTTTTCGTGCGGGATGTTTGCGATATTTGTTAGGATAACTTTTGAAACCAATTCACAACGCTGCTGCCCTCGGAGTTCGTCCGCGAGGTGATGTTTGCGATATTTGTTAGGATAACTTTCTACTATGTCAAAGATCGATTTGTTTGCAAAGTTAGTTAATTTGTTGGAATAAACAAAATTTTCGCCGTGTTCATATAGAATCATAGGTGCACATTCTTGTACCCCCTGCGCTCGTCTGCCGACAGTTGCGAGAGGCGAGCCATCCGATGACAGAACACCTGCTCCCTTCCCTGTTTTCATTCTTCATTTTTCATTTTTCATTCTTCAAACTTCTCTACCCATTCGTCGAACTGGGTGCGTCCTGCCACCACCAGTGTGATGAGGTATGCACCTTGTTCGTAGTAGTCATGTCCGGGAGTATGAGGGCGATAAGGCTTGATATCCATTTTATTCTTCAATACGGGTGAAAGCTTCTTTCACAATTTCTTTCTCGCTGAATGGAATCCTGCTCTTTCCGTCAATGAGAAAGTTTTCGTGTCCTTTTCCTGCGAGAAGGATGATGGCATCGGCACTGGCCGACAGAATTGATGTGATTATCGCCTCTTTCCTGTCATGGATGAAGGTAACCTTGGCCTGTCCTGAGCAAGGTCGAAGGGCAAGTCCTGAATCAGAGAAGCCTTTGCGGATGTCTTCCATGATGTCTTCAATCGGTTCACTGCGGTTGTCATCGGCCGTAACGAATATTTTGTCGGCAAGGTTTTCGCTTATTTCTGCCATTTCCGGGCGCTTTGTCCTATCCCTGTCCCCCGTACAACCAAACAGACATATCAGTTCCCGTTCAGGAGCCAGATTTCTTAATCTCCGTTTCTTCACTTCCTATCAGGATTGAAGCCCCTGTACTCCTTATGATTTGTCCAAGTTGCATCTATAGATTCAGTTTTACCGAAAACTCAGCCGTAAACGGTCTGACGAAATAACCGATAACAGGGATATTTTCATACTTCTCACCCACATCCTCCTTGCGAAGGAGTGATGCTGAAGGAATGGAGCCGCTTGCCCCCTTCTGATTCAGGAAATTTGTCAGATCAACAGCGAGACTGAGTCTCTCGTTTACCTTGAAGCCCACACCTCCGAAGCTGTCCCATCTGCCGGCATGAAACAGGGAATTTGTCATGTTCACCATCCTGCTTCCGCTATATCTGATGCTTGCCCAGACATTGAACCGCTTGTATGTGTAAATCGGGTTCAGTTCAACAATTTGTTTTGGAACAGAGGTGACGGTATTGCCGCTCATGTCGAACATTTCTTTGTAGCCGTCCTTGAATTCCGGTGTAAAAACAAGGTTTCTGTACTTCGGATACTGCAATGTGAAGAGTGCATGAATCTGGAGTCCCTTCACCGGTTTGAACACGACGTCGGTAGTCCAGCCGAAAGTTTGGACCCCGTATTTGATCGTCTGATATGATGCATCGACATAACCGACAGGTAATCCTCCTACAGGCTTTGTCAGAGGGTGGAAAAAAGTCATCGATGACTGATAGTTCGACTGCGTCACATAGAAGACCTTGGAAGCCAGTTCCATCCAATCTGTGTTCCAGAATATTCCACCATTTGCCAGATGAAGGTCAAACGGGTCGTATGTCGGCAAGGTACTTGAAGCATAGTGCTCAAGAGTAATGTAATTCCTGTTGAACAGGTACTCTGCATTCAGACCGAAGTTGTTGGTAATATGATATTTTACCGCGCCTTCCGCTGCACACTCGAAGAATGTCTTATTGAAAGGTGTCTTCACGCCTGTCTTGAGCGACCATCCTTCACTACGCTCGTTTTGCGGGGTGTCGTCAGAAGCTATGGCGTTGTCGCCCTTGAGACTTTTCACTTGCAGACGGACTCCGGCACTTACTGCCAGTTTCCGGCGTATCTTCCAGTCATCCGAAGCATACATTGCAAGCTTGTTTTCGTAGCCGTCATAAAACTCAGCGATCGTGTTGAAGTTCGTAAAGAAGCCGCCGTTGGCATACAAAAGTTTCGGTTCGGGCTCGCAAGTTACCATAATGGAACTGTTGGTGCTTCTGTTAGAGGCGTGGTTCCACCATTCATTGAGTCCTATGCGCCAACTATGGCTTCCCTTCAATGTCCCCGACAACTCTGCCGTAAGCATAGCGTCGCGCGAAAAACCTTTGTTCGGAACCAGAAGCATACCTGCCGTCATACCCGCAAAAGGCTGTCCGTATTCAGATGCAGAGCCCCAGTCACGATAATGGTAACCGGCATCATAGCCAACCTCCGACAAACCGCTCCCCAATATCGAGAAAAAATTGCTTTCCGCTGTCTTGAACTTTGCGGAAACGTCAAGCTTCATCGTAGGCCAGGAATAAGTCACCCTTGCCAATGCCGAAAATGATGGGCTTTTTATGAAATCCTTGATTGGCTTGTCTTTTTTCTCACCCGACAGCACATCGACATACGGAACATTACCCAACAGAGGGAAGAAATAGTCTTTTCCCGTATTAAAGCCCTCGTATGGAGTAACGGTTCCTGATGATGCATGATAGTTAAACACACCGAAAGAATTGGCATAATCCGAATAAGAAGAATAGTTGAGAATAACGGATGCTTTTCCCCGCCATTCATCCCACCAATGAACGGCACCTATCTTGAAAATCTCCTGCGAAGTCTGCATCAGCCCGTCTGGCGTAGGGTTATTCCCGGGGTCACGCACTATGAAGGCACTTCCCATCAATCCCCAGTTCCTGGAGATATTGCCGTAAGCCGACAAATCCGTGCTGAAACCACCATAATGCGTAACTCCAAATGAGATATCTGAATGAAAAGCATCGCCCATTTCCGGAAGACGCGACTCGCTGTCAATCACATAATTCACAACTCCTGAGCGCAAGGCGGCCTCACCGAGGGACATGACGGATATGTTCTTTTCCGCATTTCCCGAATGCCAGTTGAAAGAAGGAAGATACGGCCATGGGTAATACGATGTCGGCAATCCGTCCTCAAAGATACTTGACGAGATGGTCGGCGGCAATCCGATGGAAATCTGCCTTGGCTGGCTGATGCTGGATTCGTTAAGCATTATATTTCTGTTCTTTACAACCTTGTCATTAGCAGAAAGAGTGTCGGCTGCAGTCGTCTCATTCTGTGCCATAAGTGGCAGGAATGAAATTACAGCCAGTGACGAAAGCAATAATCTTTTATTCATTCGGTAATACTTTATGATCTGATTTGTACATCAGGAAACCCTGACGGTTGAAATTAGTTGTGCTTTCCTTCAAATTCCTTGACCAGATGACTTTCCTGACAAACCAAGGTTTCCCATCGGCATTGTCAAAGAATGTCTGCCAGTCTTCCGTTTGTTTGCAAAGGAAATAAATACCTGCATAATAGTGGCTAACTATGGTCGGAAATGTGAATTTCCCTACAGCAACGTCTATCATTGCACGCACGTAATCGTATCCTGTACTATATTCGACCAGGAAGTTGGATATGTTGTCTCCACCTCCTCGGGGATTGATTTCGATGAGATACAGCTTCCCTTCGGGAGTAAGTTTCATCTCAATATGTGCAGCGCTGTCATTATAACCGACCCTTCGGAGTATTTCAGGGACAACCTTGTGTATTCGAGCCACGGCTTCGTCAGGCAGGCTGGAAGGCTCGTGAAGAGAACAATCCACACAATGTTTCCCCGAAATATTTTCCTTCTCGTTGTCAGTAATCTGAATCACTTGGTGTCTGGACTCAAAAGATAAGACCTCGACACAGAACTCTTTCCCAGGAATATATTCTTCCACCACTATCTTTCTTTTTTTTGCCTTTCTTGCAAAAGATACTGCAGATGTATATTCTTCCTCTGAAAAAGCAATACTCATTCCTATCTTTCCCGTGGACGTACAAGGCTTGACAACACAAGGATAAGATAGCGGCATTTTGGTTCCGTCATACTCATAATACCATATCTGAGAAAGTCCTTCAATGCCATCGGTAAGTTGTCGGACAGAGTATTTGTCCCTTATCTTTATAAAGTTCTCGTATGGTATGCCGTGTAGCCCTAATTCAGAGGAAATCCTCGAAACTATTTCAGCCGTCTCATCCAAAACATTGGCAACTACACCGATAACATTCTCTTTTCTGCAAATACTGATAACCTTCTTGGTACGTGTCGCTTGCACTGGATAAAACTTGTCAGCAAGTTCACGGCATTTTCTGTCTCTTCCGTATGGAAACGCTATTGTCCTGTATCCGGCTTCCCTCGCCTTTTCAAACAATTGCCTGTTATAAACATCCGTACCTATTATGGCAATAGTTTCCACTTCCGATTTGCAAGGCTTCCTCAGTTTGAAGACAATTCTGTTGGAGGAGAATGGCCAGGGGAAGAAATGCAAGATCCGGCATCTGCCATCGGATTCCCTCATCCATGAGTTCTGCCACCCTTGTCCGGCATCGAGGGTGATAGCATTTCTGACTCCCAATTCCACAAGCAAATCCTTGAATCGTTCGCACTGCGTTTTTTCACGGCTTTCGATTACGCAAAGTCTGCCGCCATAGTCGCTCAATGCCCTGAAATGATATTTCTTGTTTTTTTCCTTAAACCAGAGGTCGGTCCTTTCTCCATTGATGACCCAGTCATAACCCCGAAAAGCAATTCCACCTTTATTTGCAGTAGCCTCAAGCAATTCCTTCAGGTCTTCCTCTGTCATTTCATCATAGAATGAATATCCTCCATCACAAAACACGAATGTGCCAATCTGGGATATGAATTCAGAATCGTGCCAGACTT
>JAKSNT010000052.1 GCA_024399575.1 Paludibacteraceae bacterium | reverse complement strand
CGTTGCAATATTGTTCTGATTACCAATATTATCAGTATCATTATTCAGAAAAATCAGAACGAATCGCACACATATTTCTCTATCCGAGCGCAAAGTTACAATCTATATTCGAAACAACCAAATATTTTTGAGGTAAATTTTACATGTATTTTTTTTCACCTAAAAAAGGGGGTGTACCAACAGAATTTGGTACACCCCCTTTTTTTTACAGTCGCTATATATACATCCTCAACGGGACAATTCTTCAATCAGTTCATCAAATGAATATACAATAGAATAACACTCCGCATCAACCGGTTTACCAAGTCCGTCGGCATTGAAACGACCAATCAGCATCTCAAGTCCATCATAGAAGCCATTTACATTCACTATAATAGTCCGTGCATCAGTTTCAGCAAGTTTTCTGGCAGAGATAGCATCCATCATTTCGTCCAGAGTACCGAACCCTCCTGGAAGGGCTACAAAGACATCTGCATATTCCTTCAGCATTGCCTTGCGCTCGCCGAGGTCGGACACCTTGAGGAGTTCAGTAGGGAGGTCGGACATCCGTCCTCTGTCGATGACCGACTGGGGAATAATACCGACTATCTCGGCATTTTCGGAATGTGCTCCTCCAGCGACTTCGTCCATCAGTCCGCCGGTAGCACCTCCATAGACCAAGACATGTCCCTTTCTGCCGATCCATTCACCGAGCGAGTGGGCTAACTGTCTGTATTCAGACCCCACATTGTCGCTCGAAGCACAAAAAACAGCTATATTCATAATTTATCTACCCATCAGAAGAGAGTCAGCCACTGCTGAAGCAGCCTTTCTGCCGTCTCCCATGGCGAGGATGACCGTTGCACCGCCGCGAACGATATCGCCACCGGCATAAAGTCCTGCCACTGACGACTCACGAGTCTCTTCAGCCACGACAATCGTACCTTTCTTAGTCACTTCAAGTCCCTTAACAGTACTTGGTATTATAGGATTAGGCGAAACACCGACGCTGACGATTACCATATCCACATCCACTTTCTCAGTCTTGCCTTCAATGGCAATTGGTTTGCGACGCCCTGATGCATCTGCCTCGCCGAGTTCCATGACCTGGAGCAGCATTCCGGTGACACGTCCTTTTTCATCTCCATAATACTCTATTGGGTTATGGAGAGTATGGAATTCGATACCCTCCTCCTTTGCATGTTTCACCTCTTCGAGACGTGCAGGCATCTCCTCCTCGCTGCGGCGGTAAATTATCATCACACGTTCTGCGCCCAAACGTCGTGCTGTACGAGCAGAATCCATTGCAGTATTTCCACCTCCTATGACAGCCACACGTTTGCCACGAAGCACAGGAGTGTCCATATCTTCACGTGCAGCGCCCATCAGGTTGACACGGGTGAGATACTCGTTCGAACTCATAACGCCGATAAGGTTTTCGCCAGGTATGTTCATGAAGTTAGGCAGTCCAGCACCCGAAGCCACAAATATTGCACGATAGCCCATGGTACGAAGTTCATCGACAGTGATTGTCTTGCCGATGATTGTATCAGTGCAGAACTCGACACCAAGTTCACGGAGTGTGTTTATTTCGTTATCGACTATACGATTAGGCAGACGGAATTCAGGAATGCCATATTTCAACACTCCGCCTATTTCATGAAGAGCCTCATATACGGTCACGCTGAAACCGCGTTTTGCCATATCACCGGCAAACGAGAGTCCGCAAGGTCCGGAACCAACGACAGCCACACGCATACCGTTTTTCTCAACTTTCTCAGCCACCTTCACGTCGGAATGGTCAGCCACGAAACGTTCCAGATAGCCGATAGCTACAGCCTGGTCGCCCATCTTCAGTCGGACACATTTGCTTTCGCATTGGCGTTCCTGAGGGCAGACACGTCCGCATACAGCAGGGAGAGATGATGTCCTGCGGATAACCTTTGCTGCCTCATCTATTTCGTTGTTTTCGACATGCGCAATAAATTCAGGGATAGATATTCCGACAGGACATCCCTCGACGCATTGTGGATTCTTGCATTTCAGGCAACGTTTCGCCTCTATGAGTGCCTGTTCGGCAGTCAGGCCCTGATTGACCTCCTCTATGCAATGGCTTCTATATTCTGGATCGAGTTCGTTCATCTTGACGCGCTCGATTTGCATTCTTTCCTTTGGTATCATGATTGAATAGTTTTTTGATATCTTTTGAAAGCCTCAGCCTCTTGCTCCCTATATGCTCCGAGACGCATTATCATCTCATCAAAATTCACTTTATGAGCATCAAATTCAGGACCATCGACGCATACGAATTTAGTTTCGCCACCCACCGACACACGGCAAGCTCCGCACATTCCTGTACCATCTACCATTATGGTATTGAGTGAAGCGACAGTCGGTACATTATATTTTTGGGTAAGTAGCGAAACGAATTTCATCATGATGGCAGGACCGATTGTGACGCAGAAATCCACCTTTTCCCGTTGGATGACAGATTCTATACCATTGGTAATAAGACCCTTGATACCATACGAACCGTCATCGGTCATTATTATGACCTCGTCCGATGCCTGACGCACCTGCTCTTCGAGTATAATCAAATCTTTTGTTCTGCCTGCAAGTATTGAAATAACCTTGTTCCCAGCCTCACGCATTGCCTTCATTATAGGCAGCATAGGCGCGACACCAACACCGCCGCCGGCGCAAACCACCGTACCGAATTTCTCGATATGCGTTGCCTTGCCGAGTGGACCCACGATGTCCATTATCTGGTCTCCGACATTCATTCTGCACAGTTTAGTAGAGGTGACTCCCATCATCTGTGTCACCAGGGAGATTGTTCCACGTTCGGGATTCGAGTCAGCAATGGTGAGAGGTATCCTTTCACCATGTTCATCTAGGCGTACAATGACGAAATGGCCTGCGCGCCTTGCTTTGGCAATCAACGGAGCTTCGACATCAAAGCCGAAAACCTTTTCCGAGAACTGCACTTTTTTTACAATCTTGTTCATTATATCATTTCTTAAACATATCACAGACAAAAAGCGTCATACACACACGGTCAACTTGCGTTTATCGGTTGAAATCTCGGTTATTTCGACAGTCAGCACATCGTCAGGAAGGAGGTCAGGTATCAGTTCCGTCCACTCCATGAAACAATATCTGCCCGAATCAAAATAATCGAAAATCCCGAAATCAACAGCCTCACGCTGGTTTTTTATACGGTAGAAATCGAAATGGCATATTGTGCCTTGAGGGGTCTCATACTCATTGACAAGCGAGAACGTCGGGCTGTTAACCTCGTCGGCATCGCCACCCATACATGCCACAATCGCCTTTGTCATAGTCGTTTTTCCCGCACCCATATCGCCTTTCAGGGCGACAATCCTGTGCGAGCCTATCTGACTTAGAAGCCATGCGGCAGCATCGTCTATTTTGTCTATTGTATAAATGTATTCCATTGCGAAACAACTTTTTAATGGTTACCGGACAGAGATTTTAAGAGGAGTCTGATCCAGATATATAATGTATGGCGCAGGGTCGAGCGAGAGTGGAATGGTAAATTCCGAACCTTCGAATACTGTTTCCATAACGAGTTGTCCCGAAATGGAATAGAGCCTGAGAGAGTGCTCGCCGTCCTCACACTTGACGTTCACATAGTCATGGGCAGGACAAGGATAAAGTCGTACCGACCTATCAGTGACCTGATTGACAGCATCCTGCACAGGAAGTATCTCGCCGTCCGAACAGAAGAGCATGCTGTCTGGAGCTTCATAGTTGGCAGCATTGTTTCCGTAAATGCTGTAACCGAAAAATATCTTTTTGCCAGCCCCGACAGTCGAATCCTCGTAATTTGCCATTGTGGTCAGATAGACCTGCTCGCCGTCAAGCACGCCGACAGGTTTAGCAGGTGAAGTCACCTCTGCGATTGTGGTTCCATCGTAATTTTTCACCTTCGAAGCTTCGCCTCCCTCTGCCGCAAGTTTCAATGGAAGTATTTCGCCACCGAACACCATACCCACATCTGGAGCTTCATAGTTGGCAGCATCCTCTCCTTTTAAGGTATAATAAAGATATACTGTCTTGCCTGTCCCGACGTTACGGTCCTGATAACCAGCCGTCACATCGAACTGTACGCTCTCGAACCATACCAGGTTCCTGATTACCCCTTCATAGGTCACTTCGGCATCTATGGTTCCATCATAAGTCTTTGATTTTACCACCGTTGTCCCTACAACCACAGTCTTACGCGGGATAATGCTGGAATAGAGCAAAGTGTCATGCGGAGCGATGTAATTATCGACATCTTCTCCATCCAGTCCGTAACGCACCCAGACCTCCTTGTGGTTGCCGACATTCTTGTCGTTGAAATAGGCGGCTACAAGTGTCAGTATATGATGGGTCACATAATTTCTCGGTGTCCCCCTATACAATATAGGGCAAAGCGAATCGCCGTCATATATCTTGAATGAATCGAGGACTATGCTGTCGTTGTACAGCTGACGTTTGAGGATTGTGCCTGTGAGATTGACCGTAGTATCAATATAATAGGATTGTGCCTGTGGTCCTGTCAGTGCGAAATTGACTGTGATTGCTATGCCGGAGTCAGCACCGACCTTGGCATAATGAGCTGAGGCTGTGACACCTACATTATCACCAGGAGTCACACCGACCAAAGTTCCATGATTGAGTACTATTGCCGAATCAGTATTGTCAAACACCTTGATCGTATCTACCGAGACACCCATTATGCCGAGCCTTGTCTGCGCAAAAGTCTGGCATACAGTAACAAGTGACAATAAGACAATTATCGTTTTTTTCATATAGCTGAATTTAAGAACCTCCGATCATTCTGCGCTTATGAGTATCCTCGTTAGTGCTGTCGCTGAGATGGAGTTGCCATTTCCATGCAGTGAGCAGAGCGTTGTCGATGTTTGTGTCTGCCCTTACGACAACCGGCTGTGCCGTTTCAGCAATAGACAGCGGATTCTCATCATTCAGTTCGCAGAGATATTGAATCTTGACATTATTCACGTTCCCGAACATTTCCATCACATCCTTCTGCGTCATTTTGCAGCCGCTTTCGTATTTCAGCTTTTCGACACGGATCTGGGATTCCTCTTCTATCATTTTCCTTGTCTCACAGGCAAACAGACGTGCGAAATCGACGACATACATATAGTTTCGCTCTACATTGTCAGTGATTCTGACTTTTTTCTGGACACCAGCCGCCACTTCGGCAACCATCTGTACGAAACTGCAACCGCTCGACCCAGGCACCTCACCTATGAGACCCATACCGTGAGCTCCTATCAACTCGCCGAACTCAACCATCTTGACGCGTATCTCGGAATTTTCGGAAATCACGTCGTCTATGATGCGTTCAGTGATGAAATTATTTTCCGCCCCAGCAATCAGGAGGTTCTGGACCTTATGCAATGGCATGAGTTCGAGCAACGTGATGAGCGACATGATGTCATTTCTATAGCGTGCTGCAGCCGTCTGTGCACGGTGCGAAGAGGTGAACATGAGGACGGCACGGATGCCAGGATATTTATTCATGAACTTGTCCATGGCAACGAAATCCGTACAGTCGATATTTTCGTAAACAGGCTTCACCTGAGTGATTTTTTCGATGCCGTCAAGCACATCGATATTGGTGTTTGAAAGGTTGTCAACTATGCAGACATTGTAGCCCATTTCGAGCAGTTCCACTGCAACGTGGGAACCGGCATAGCCCAATCCACCGACTATCATCACGCAGTTGGCATCGTCCGATTCGATATTAAGCAGTTTTTTCAGTGATTCTGTGAACGACATAATTATATTTCAACCTTGGTTTTCTTTTTAAGTTCGAAGTCACGACCGAGATATTTTTCTCGGACCACAGGATTTGCAGCCAGTTCAGGAGGAGTACCCTTGAAAAGGATTCTGCCCTCGAACAGCAGGTATGCACGGTCGGTGATAGAGAGTGTTTCATCGACGTTGTGGTCTGTAATCAGGATACCGATATTGCGGTCCTTGAGATGCCAAACGATGTCCTGTATATCCTGGACGGCAATAGGGTCGACACCTGCGAAAGGCTCATCGAGCATGATGAATTTCGGTTCAATCGCGAGACAGCGGGCTATCTCGCAACGGCGTCGTTCGCCGCCGGAGAGACGGTCGCCTATGTTTTTGCGGACATGTCCAAGACGGAACTCAGCAATGAGCGATTCGAGTTTCTCCTTTTGCTGCTCCCGCGTGAAGTCAGTCATTTCGAGCACGCTGCGGATATTGTCCTCAACCGACATCTTGCGGAAAACACTCGCCTCCTGGGCGAGATAGCCGATGCCAGCCTGAGCGCGCTTATAGACTGGATATTTGGTTATTTCGACATCGTTTAGAAATATTTTGCCCTGATTTGGAACAACAAGACCGGTGGTCATATAGAAAGTCGTAGTCTTCCCTGCACCGTTTGGACCGAGCAGACCGACAATCTCGCCCTGCTCAACCTCTATCGAGACATCGTTGACCACAGTGCGTTTGCCGTATATTTTGTATAGATGTTCTGTTCTGAGTTTCATTCCGAGCGCACGTATTTATAAAGACGCAAAGTTACAAATAATATCATAGACGGCAAAGAATTTCAACAATTATTTTTACACATAAAAAATACAGTTGAAAATTTGCGTGAATCGAAAAGAAGTCGTAACTTTGCATTTTCGAATGTCGTGCAGAAATACAAATAAATAAATAACAATAAAATTCAATCATTATGTCTTGGTTATCAAGTTCTTCAATCGGAAGGAAGGTAGTAATGAGCGTTACGGGAACGTGCCTCGTCCTGTTCCTTCTGTTCCATGCATCGATGAACGTCGTTGCCATTTTAGATGCCATCAACGGCACCGCAGGCTACGAAGCCATCTGCGAATTTCTTGGAGCTAACTGGTATGCGCTTATCGGCACTGTCGGGTTGGCATTCCTCGTATGTGTACACATTGTTTATGCTTTCGTGCTGAACGCACTCAACTATCGCGCACGTGGACATGAGCGTTATGCCATTCCGGGTCGCCAGAAAGAGGTTGAGTGGGCATCGCTCAACATGCTCGTGCTCGGTATCATCGTCGTGCTCGGTATCTGTTTGCACCTTTTCAATTTCTGGGCTAAGATGCAGCTGCAGGAGATCAGGGGTTTCATGCCTGACAGCGGGACAGAGCTTATCGAATTCACATTCTCGAAATGGTATTTTGCAGCTCTCTATATCGTGTGGCTTGCCGCTCTGTGGTTCCATCTGACCCACGGCATTTGGTCTGCAATGCACACTCTCGGCTGGAACAACAACATCTGGATGAAACGCTGGAAATGCATTGCCAACATCATAGCAACAATCATCATACTGATGTTCGTTGCAGTGGTTGTATTCTTCTACATTTTGGGCAACTGCCCTTGCTGCAGCAATTTATGTGCGATGTAATTACTAACTGATAAAAAGAATCACAATGATACAAAGAGAAGAATTACTGAAGGATGGCGAGATATTCGCCAAGATTCCAGAAGGTCCGTTGGCAGAGAAATGGACTAATTACAAGGCTCACCAGAAACTGGTGAACCCAGCCAACAAGCGCAAGCTCGACGTCATCGTAGTCGGCACCGGACTGGCAGGAGCATCGGCAGCCGCATCTCTCGGCGAGATGGGTTTCCATGTATTGAATTTCTGCATCCAGGATTCGCCACGTCGCGCACATTCCATTGCTGCTCAAGGTGGTATCAATGCTGCCAAGAACTATCAGAACGATGGCGACTCGGTATATCGCCTTTTCTACGACACCATCAAGGGTGGCGACTACCGTGCTCGCGAGGCTAACGTCTATCGCCTCGCCGAGGTATCTAACTCCATCATCGACCAGTGTGTTGCACAGGGTGTTCCTTTTGCCCGCGACTATGGCGGACTGCTCGACAACCGCTCGTTCGGAGGAGCTCAAGTGAGCCGTACTTTCTACGCTAAAGGCCAGACGGGTCAGCAGTTGCTCCTCGGTGCATATTCTGCACTGAGCCGTCAGGTCAGCAAGGGAACCGTAAGCCTCTACACCCGTTACGAGATGCTCGACGTTGTCATCATCGAAGGCCGTGCACGCGGAATCATTGCCCGCAACCTCGTTACTGGCAAGATTGAACGTTTCTCGGCACATGCCGTTGTAATCGCTTCGGGCGGTTATGGCAACACCTTCTTCCTCTCGACCAATGCCATGGCGTCTAACGGTTCTGCCGCTTGGCAGATATACAAGAAAGGTGCATGGTTCGCGAATCCTTGCTACGCACAGATTCACCCTACCTGCATTCCAAAGCATGGCGAGTTCCAGTCGAAACTGACCCTGATGTCCGAGTCTCTCCGCAACGACGGCCGCATCTGGGTTCCTAAGAAGAAAGAGGATGCCGAGGCTATCCGTGCTGGCAAGAAGAAACCTACCGACATTCCTGACGAGGACCGCGACTTCTATTTGGAGCGTCGCTATCCTGCATTCGGCAATCTCGTTCCTCGCGACGTGGCATCACGTGCTGCCAAGGAGCGTTGCGATGCAGGCTTCGGTGTGAACGAGACAGGCTTGGCTGTCTATCTCGACTTCAAATATGCCATCGAACGTCTTGGCAAAGAGACCGTTGCAGCACGCTACGGCAATCTCTTCCAGATGTACGAGAAGATTGTTGACGACAATCCATACGAAACTCCAATGATGATATTCCCAGCCATACATTATACGATGGGTGGCATCTGGGTTGACTACGAGTTGCAGACATCTATCCGCGGACTGTTCGCAATAGGCGAGGCAAACTTCTCCGACCATGGGGCAAACCGTCTTGGGGCTTCTGCTCTCATGCAGGGCCTTGCCGATGGATATTTCGTATTGCCTTACACCATCCAGAACTACCTTGCCGACCAGATTCAGGTTCCTCGCTTCTCGACCGACTGTCCAGAGTTTGCCGAGGCAGAGAAAGCCATCAACGACAAGATTGAGCGCCTGATGGGCATCAAGGGCAAACGCTCGGTTGATTCGATACACCGCGAGCTCGGCAACATCATGTGGGAATATGTAGGCATGGGTCGTACGAAAGAGGGTTTGGAGAAAGCCATCACTCTCATAGCCGACCTCAAGAAGGTCTTCTGGAACGACCTCTTCATTCCTGGCAAGCGCAACGACTTCAACGTTGAATTGGAGAAGGCTCTCCGCCTTGCGGACTTCATTGAGATAGGCGACCTCATGGCACGCGATGCCCTGAACCGCGAAGAGTCATGCGGAGGCCACTTCCGCGAGGAGTACCAGACCGAAGAGGGCGAGGCATTGCGTCAGGACGACAAATTCTCGTATGTGTCTTGCTGGCAGTATAACGGCGACGACCAGGAACCTACACTTCTGAAAGAACCTCTGAACTACGAGTTTATAACACGTCAAACAAGAAACTATAAAGCATAAGACCATGGACAAGAATATAAATATCAAAGTTAAGGTCTGGCGTCAGGCAGGACCAAAGGCAAAAGGCGCATTCGAGACATACGAGCTCAAGAATATTTCACAGGGAAGTTCTTTCCTTGAGATGCTTGACGTGCTGAACGAACAGCTCGTCAACAAGGAGCGCAAAGAGCCTATCGCATTCGACCACGACTGCCGTGAAGGCATCTGCGGCATGTGTTCGCTCTACATCAACGGGCATCCTCACGGACCTGACACGGCTGTGACGACCTGCCAGCTTCACATGCGCCGCTTCAACGATGGCGACCTCATCACCGTCGAGCCATGGCGTTCGCACGCATTTCCTGTAATCAAGGACCTCGTCGTTGACCGTCGCGCATACGACAAGATCATGCAGGCAGGTGGTTTCATCTCGGTTAACACCGGCTGTGGAGTTGATGCCAATGCAATACCTATCAGCAAACAGGCTGCCGACGAGGCAATGGACGCAGCTTCGTGTATCGGTTGCGGAGCTTGTGCCGCAGCCTGCAAGAACGGTTCTGCCATGCTCTTCGTTTCAGCCAAGGTGAGCCAGCTTGCACTGTTGCCACAGGGTAAGATTGAGGCTAAACGCCGCGTGAAGGCTATGCTTTCCAAGATGGACGAACTCGGTTTCGGCAACTGCACCAACACTGGTGCCTGCGCTGCTGAATGTCCAAAGAGCGTTTCGCTCAGCAACATAGCACGTCTGAACCGCGAGTTCATCTGTGCAAAGCTCGGCGATTGATTATACACATTAAATATAAATAGAAGGAGGCTGTCCTGATTTGGACAGCCTCCTCTTTTTTGTCATTTCATTATCCTTACTACCGGCGATTCGCAGAGCATCTTGATAAATTCCTTGGCTGTCTGCTTCCGGTAATTATCACGAAAGGTGTGGATACATCCCGATAGAGGGGGATGAGGCGTATCGAGAGGGATGGCGGCAAGACCTGAATGGTATTTCACCATACCCGAAGGCAGGATTGTGATGAGCCGCTGGCTCTGTGCCACGAGGTCAAGGATGAAGTTGGCGTCGTTCAGCTCGATACGGGCGTTCAGATGGATTTCCGGATTGCAGGCGAGCGCATCGTCAAGCCATTTGCGTGTCTGCACCTCTTTCGACGGCAAGGCTATCGGGAAAGGCTCGATGTCGCTAAGCGTGAGTTTCTTCCTGCCCACCAGTTCATGGCCCGAAGGGGTGAGGACGCTCAGCGTGTCGGTGAACAGTTCGAAGGACTCTATGTCTTCGTATTGGTTGTCGGACTTGAAGGCAAGTGCGAAATCTATTTCACGACGGCGGAGCATGGTCACCAATTTGTCCGTTCCAGCATAGCATACGTTGAGTTTCACCCCCTTGAAGGTATGTAGGAACTCCTTCATCGTGTACCATAGAATCGGGTTGAACGAATGGGTTACACCGATGTTCAAGGTGCCTATCATGAGGTTCTTGATGTTAGCCACTTCGAGTACGCAGGCATCGGCATCCTGCATGCAACGCAGGGCGAGGGGCAGGAGTTTGATGCCGTATTCAGTCAGTTTCACGGTGTGAGCGTTACGCTCGAACAACTGGCATTTCAGCTCGTCTTCGAGTTGGCGGATCTGCTGGCTGAGGGTGCTTTGTGTTATATACAGCTGACGTGCCGCCTCGCTGAAATTCAGCGTGGAAGCAGTCTTGACGAAATATTTCAGTTGTCTTAGTTCCATAGACTGTACGTTTGCTATTCCCTTTTTTATTTCGAATGCAAAGGTACAAATTTTATTTTGATTGGCAATGAGGAAACGAAACTTATTGCCAATAAATAAATATATCAGTCAGTCCCTCAAAATTGTTTTCCTAAGGAGGTAGCAAAATGTCCATAGCCATGGATTTTTTGAGACATCTTTGGGCTGGTCATATAATCGGGTGAGGAAAAACACAATTGTGCGAACTTGATGCTGAAGGCAAAGAGTGGTGGAATTCCCGCAAGCTTGCCCGTATAATGGGATATTGCAAATATTTGCGAATGATAATGTTGCAATGTAAAAGTGGTGAAATATGCCATTCTACCGCAAAAACACCGAATAAAATACCACAAAAACACCGAATAAAATTTATTATCATCAGATTTTCAGTAGTATATAATTTTATAATTCAAGAAG
>JAKSNT010000051.1 GCA_024399575.1 Paludibacteraceae bacterium | reverse complement strand
GGGCAGAGATGCTACGTGCTTATGTGTTGATAATTAGCGAGTTGTTTTGTCGCAATTCGTGCGAATTATGTATCATATATTTTCTAAAACTCATAGTGAACTCGATATGAAGTCGATTTATTTCGGTCTATAGGTTATTTTGCGTTTCGATTGTTTTCAGCCCGAAGGAATTCTAATGACCGGTTTGGGATAATAGTGATAATGTTAATTTTTGTCAACGGGTGTCAGAGATAAAAGCAGAATAAATAACCTGAATCAGAAATCAACACGAAACTGTCGTTATATTATTGAACCTCCCATCATCCTCCCATCCACCTCCCATCCACCTCCCATTTTTTATGGGAGGTTCGTGGTAGATTTCTGGGTACATCTGTGTTATTGCATTTATATTTCGATGATGATAAGGACGCTTTATGGCAGTTATCCGGTAATTTGATAAAGATATTTTTTTATTAATTTTTAACAAAATGGCAAATAGTAAAACCTGATGGTTCCCTTTTGGGGGCTATGGATGATAGAGGGCTGAAGGACTTCAAAATCTCCAGTCTGGGACAGAGTGAGGAGCACATTGGCATAGGTATGCTGATTTGTTGAGCCCCTTCACGACTTTGACTGTCAGTAAATTAGAAAGTGGCTATATAGAAGCCGCACAATTGTGATGGGATTTTTCTCACTGCCGTTTAAGTTCGATGACTGTGATGCCGGCACCTCCGAGTTGTGGGTGCTCGTCGTGGAAATTTTGTACTGTGGATAGGTTCTGGAGATAGTCGCGTACCAGCTGGCGAAGGGCTCCTGTGCCTGTGCCATGCAGTATCCGGAGATTGTTTGCCCTAAGTACGACAGCGTCATCGATAAATTCTATTATTGTCTGAAGTGCCTCGTCAACACGCATTCCGCGTATGTCGATTTCCGGGTTGAATTCTGTCTGGTGATTGTGAATCAAATCTACTACATTGCTTTTTTTCACGATTGCTTGCTTAGACTGTGTTGCCGGAACGAGGCGCGACATATTGACCGTGGTCTTGATTTGTCCGAAGAGTACTACTGCCTGGCGCCCCTGTACGTCAACGACATTGCCAATCATCTGCTGGTCCTCAATGCGGACAGTGTCCCCTATTCGGCAGGTGCGTTCTTGTTTCTTTGCCTCGACGTTTGCCTCGCGCAACCGTTCTGTCTGTTCCCTCAGCTGGCGTCTTGCCTCGCGTGTGGCAATGCGTTCTGCATTGTTCTCCTTGATGTCGCGGATAGTCTTTTCGATTTCTGCATTGGCGTTCGAGATAAGTTCGGCCGCTTCGGAACGTGCATCAGCTATTATACGTTTCTCCTCCTTGCGTATTTCTGCCAGTTGCGTATTGTATTTTGTTTCGAGTTGATGGATGCGTTTTTCCTGCTCGTGAATCTGTTCGCGTTTCTTTTCCCAGTAGCGTTTGTCGCGTGCCACGTCCTGCAGGTACTTGTCGAAATCGACCTGCTCCTCGCCTACGAGCGATGTTGCAGTGTCGATGACAGATTTTGGGAGACCTATCTTGCGGGCAATGTCGATGGCGAACGAACTGCCTGCCATACCGATTGACAGTGCGAAGAGAGGCTGCATGTTGTGGCGGTCGTAGAGCATGGCTCCGTTTACGAGTCCTTCGGTATGGGATGCGAAATTCTTGAGGTTCGAGTAATGGGTGGTTATTACACCGTAGGTTTGCCGTTCGTTGAGTTGGGCGAGGATGGCTTCGGCTATTGCGCCTCCTATCAATGGTTCTGTGCCGCTGCCGAACTCGTCGATGAGCAGCAGGGTGCGCCCATTCGCCTGACGGAGGAAATTCTTCATGTTCAGGAGGTGCGAGCTGTAGGTGGAAAGGTCGTTCTCGATGCTCTGCTCGTCGCCTATGTCAACCAGGATTGACGAGAAAAGCATGGTAGAACTCCGTTCTGCTACTGGTATTGGGAGTCCGCAACCCAGCATGTATTGTAGCAGTCCGAGGGTCTTCAGACATACTGATTTTCCTCCAGCATTAGGTCCTGAGATGATGAGTATGCGTTGCTTGCGGGTCAGCTTTATGTCAAGCGGCACTATCTCGCGACCTTGGTTCCTGAGTGATTGCTGGAGCAGAGGGTGACGCGCCTGGTAGATTTCAACGAGGTTGCGTGTGATATTTGGTATTGTTGCCGAAATCGAGATTGAGTATTTTGCCCGTGCGTGCAGTGCGTCGATGCGTGCTACGCAGTGCATTGACCCGAGTATGGTTTCATAGTATGGACGTAGCCAAGAGGTGAAATCTATGAGTATGCGTATTATTTCGCGACGCTCTTCAGCTTCGAGTTCGCGCAGGCGGTTGTTGATTTCGACGACTGCTGCAGGTTCGATGAATGCTGTCTTGCCAGTGGCGGATTCATCATGGACTATGCCGTGTATCTGCCGCTTGTTGGCTGTCGGGATAGGGAGCATGAGTCGCCCTTCGCGCATTGTTGGTGCCACGTCAGGGTCAACCAGCCCATGTGACTTGGCTTCCTTGAGGATTCCGTTAAGCGTACGCACTACCGAACCTTGTGCTTCCTGCATCGACTGGCGGATAGTGAGCAGGGTAGGGGAGGCGTTGTCGCGGACATTGCCGTATCGGTCGATTATCGAGTCTATACGCTTTATTACGTCTTGGAACTGTATGGAACCGTCGATGGTCTTGCTGAGGTTGGGAAAACGCTCAGGGTCGGCTGACGAGATGAATATTATCAGCGAATGGAGAGTGACGAGGTTCTTGCGGAGGTCGTTTAGCCCGACGATGTCGATGAACGTACCTTCTGCTCGGGTGTCGGCAAACATTGGACGGAGGTCGCTGATTTCGGCAGAAGGAAGGGCATCCGATGTGTCGCGGATGATGCTCATCATCTCGTCAACGAGGGCGAGACGCGATGTTACGACATCATAATCCGACGAGAAAGTCAGGTCAGACCGGAGTGCTGTTCTTGATAAATCGCATGCACAGAATGAGGCAATCTGCGAGAAGACTGCTTCAAACTCTAAGGACTGAAGGTTCATCGTCCAGACTTGAGGATACCGCGTGCTGAGTCGCGTATGAAGAGAACGATTTCGTCACGTTCGGCAGTGGCTGGAATGTCCTCCATGATACGCTGGAGTGCGTCAGAGACGTTAAGCCCAGAATTGAAAATCAGTCTGTAGATATCCTGAATGGTGTCAATCTGCTCGTTCGAGTAACCACGGCGACGAAGCCCGATTGAGTTTATGCCACTGAACGCTATAGGATTGCGGGCAGCAGTGATGTATGGTGGAATATCCTTGTTGACGTGCGAGCCTCCCTGAATCATTGTATGGCAGCCGATGTGCGTAAACTGGTGAACCAGCGAGCCGCCGCCGATGACTGCGTAGTCGTTGACATTGCATTCTCCTGCCAGTTGGACGGCATTGCTCATTATGATGTTGTTGCCGAGGAAACAGTCGTGAGCCACATGGCAGTACGCCATGATGAGACAGTTGTTGCCAATGACGGTCTTGCCTTTTGAGGCAGTGCCACGGTGGATTGTGGCGCATTCACGGATGTTGCAGTTGTTGCCGATGATTACTTCGGTCTTTTCGCCTTTGAATTTGAGATCCTGAGGAATGGCACCTATCACCGCTGATGGGAATACGTTACAATTCTCGCCTATGGTTGTGCCTTCGAGTATGGTGGCATTGCTATAAATATGGGTTCCTGCACCTATGCGCACGTTTTTGTCAATGGTGACAAAAGGATCAACGACTACGTTGTCAGCCAACTGGGCATCAGGATGAATGTATGACAGTACTTGTTTCATTATTTTGTAATATATTTTTCACGAATCATTTTGGCACATGCACTGTTGACGCCATGTCCAGGACATTCGGCATCAATTCTGCCACGTATGCGGCAACCGATGAGCGAGAGGTCGCCAATGAGGTCAAGGAGTTTGTGGCGTGCGGGCTCATTCTCGAATTTCAGAGGACCGTTGATATATCCGAACGAGTCGATTTCGCGTATAGTCTCTCCTTTGCTCTCTGCGAGTTTCCGAAGGTTTTCGGGCGATGTCTCACGGTCGTAAATCACCAAGGCATTTGCGAGGTCACCACCCTTGATGAGACCAGCAGCGAGAAGTGCTTCAATTTCGCGGATGAACACGAAAGTGCGACATTCGGCAATGTCGGCAGGATAATCATCAAGCGATTTTGCCGAAGCATCTTGCGAATTCAGGACAGGCGAATCAAAAGCTATATGAACATTTAGTTCGTAATGGTCGGCAGGCGAAATGTGTATATGTGAGATTCCGTGGTCAAATGAGACCTCGTGCTCAACAATCCATTCCTTGCAGTCGGCACTCTGTTCGACAATGCCGGCACGTTTGATGCCTTGGACGAAATATTTTGCGCTGCCGTCAAGGATTGGAACCTCAGGACCATTGAGCTCAATCAGGGAGTTGTCGATGCCGAGTGCGTAAAGGGCGGAAAGACAGTGCTCGACAGTCGAGATGGTACAGTCTCCTTTACTGAGGACTGTGCCACGCTCAGTTGCAGCCACGTATTCAGCGAGGGCAGGGATTGTAGCGTCATCACAGGTCAAGTCTGTACGGTGGAACACTATACCAGTGTCTTCTGGAGCTGGATTAATGACCATTCTGACCATTCTGCCAGTATGGAGACCTTTGCCTTCGAGAGTTATGGAATCAGCGAGAGTATGTTGTTTCATTTATTTATTGCCAGTTAATTCGTTAAGTTTATGTTCGAGTTCGCTTATGCGGTCATACAGGTCGGGCAGCCGTTTTACGAGAACCGAGGATTTGCGGAAATTCATTATGTCGAGTTCAGGACACCCCGCCCAGGTTTTGCCAGGGGTACGTATGTTGCCTGCCACACCAGTCTTTGCACCGAAGGTTGAGCCATCCGCAATCTCGACATGACCAACGACACCTACCTGACCGGCGAAGATGCAGTGCTGACCGACTTTGGTACTGCCAGCTATCCCGCTTTGTGCAGCCATGGCTGAGTGCTCGCCAAGAACTACGTTGTGAGCAACCTGACAGAGATTGTCAATCTTCACACCACGATGAATGATGGTAGAACCCATTGTGGCGCAGTCAATCGTGGAATTTGCTCCTATCTCTACGTCATCCTCAATGATGACATTGCCAATCTGCGGAATCTTGTTGAATCTGCCTTCAGCGTCAGGGGCAAAGCCAAAACCATCGGAACCTATTACTACACCTGCATGCAGTATGCAGTTGCAGCCTATCTTGCTGTTCTCATATACCTTTACGCCTGAATAGAGTTTAGACCCTTTCCCGACAACTGCATTGTCGTCGAGAAAGCAGTGAGGATAGATGACTGCATTGTCGGCAACAGTTACGTTCTCGCCTATTACGACATAGTCGCCGATGAATACGTTCTCGCCTATATGGGCAGAGTCGCTAATCACCGCAGTGGATTTGATGCCGGATTTCTTAGGCTTGAAACTGTCGGCAAGCTGAAGAAGACGTGCCAAACATTCGTAAGGATTCTTCACTCGTATGAGTGTGCCTGTAACAGGCTTTTCCGGAGTGAAATTCTCTTCAACGAGGATTGCTGATGCCTGAGTGGTGTATATGTAATGTGTATATTTCTTGTTGGCAAGGAATGTAAGCGAGCCATTCTTGCCCTCTTCGATTTTCGAGAAAGTGTTCAGTTTGACATCTTCGTTTCCATCGACTCTGCCACCGAGGTATTGTGCTACTTGTTTGGCTGTGAATTCCATTATTGCTTGTTGAATAAAAAAGATTTAATATTTTTCCAATATTTGACCATCAGAGATGTTAAAATGCCGAGAATGATACCAAACGCTGCACCGATGATGAATTTGTCGCGACGCTGCATTGTTTCGGTATAAAATGGTGTTTGGAAATTGATTACGTTAGGTGTGGCTTGCAACTGTGCTTCGCAATGCTGACGTTCTCTCAAGAGATTCTGGAGTCTTTCCTCTGCTGTGAGAGGAAGAACAGATGGCAACGAGTGCGAATCGTTGCAAGGGAACATAGGAATATTGAATGTCTCAGGACGAGGTTCGGCATTTTGCAGCTTCTCTATCTCAGTATTCAAAAACGTGATGCGTTCGCGAATATGATTGCGCCAGTTTTCGACAGGACGGGTGTAGATTTCCTGAGACTCGAAAAATTTCGAGAGTGCATTCTGTAGAGAGGAAAAATCGCTATAGCCTAACACCTTGGCTGAGAGAGTCACACGGTCCATACTGATATATTCTATTGAGTCGGTGTGGTTGACAGAACGTTTGGTGTCAATATAGTCAACCATACTGTCATTGCGTGCATCAATGTTGTTGTACATATCAAAGGTCTTGAGTCCCTGAAGTATTTCAGGGCAGACACCCAATTCCTCCTTGGTCTTGTAATCGGCAGAGAGGAAAACCTTCATTCCCTCCTCGATAGTGACCTTCATCCCTTCAGGAAACACCACTGTTGCCCTGCCGACGAAACGCGAAAGACGAGGTTGCGACCAGAAATACGCTGCGGCAACACCGAATGCAAAGCAGATCAGCATGACATACCAATAGTTAAAACAGAGTCTGACGGTATATAGAACGACCATCATCAACCATTTGAGAAAACGACATAAGGCCTTATAACACAAGCGTATAAAGTCAAATAGGTTCATATTTCCGTACTCTTGGGACATAAGTTAATTGCACTTAGAATATTGCGGTTGCAAAGTTACAACTTTATTTTGACATAATTGCAATAAAAATTGTTTTTTTATTTTCTTAGTTGATTATAGAATCCAACGACAGCGACAATGCCGTTTTCAAACACCTCGAGGTCCATGTTTTCGTTAGGTGAGTGGATGGCATTGCTCTCAAGCCCGAAACCCATCAAAACTGTCTTTACTCCTAAAACTTGTTCGAAGGTAGAGATGATAGGAATGGAACCTCCACGGCGTGCAGCCAATGGCTTCTTTCCGAATGCCTGCTCAAATCCCTTCTCGGCAGCTTTGTAAGGTGCCCAGTCGATAGGACAGACATATCCCTGACCTCCGTGCATTGGAGTCACTTTCACTTTCACGCTCTTTGGAGCGATGCTTTCGATGTATTTCACGAATGCCTCTGAAATCTCATGATGGTCTTGGTTTGCAACGAGTCGGCATGAGACTTTTGCGTATGCCTTGGATGGCAGCACGGTCTTGCTTCCTTCGCCTGTATGGCCTCCCCATATACCGCAGATGTCGAACGACGGACGACATGAGTTGCGCTCAAGGGTGGAGTAGCCTTCTTCTCCTTCAACTTCTTCAACGTCAATTGCCTTTTTGTATTTCTCAAGGTCGAATGGTATCTGCTTTATCATCTCGCGTTCAGCCTCTGGCACTGGCAACACATTGTCGTAGAATCCTGGGATAGTGATGCGTCCCTTCTCGTCAGTTATCTTTGCCAGCATCTGGCAGAGTTTGTTTATTGGGTTGGCAACTGCACCACCGAAATGTCCTGAGTGGAGGTCTCGGTTAGGACCTGTAACCTCTATTTCCCAATAAGCCAACCCTCTTAATCCTGTTGTCAGTGATGGAGTGTCTTTGCCTATCATGCTGGTGTCTGAAACCAATATAAAATCAGATTTCAGAAGTTCTTTGTTCTTCTTGCAGAATGCTTCAAGTGACGGTGAACCAATCTCTTCTTCGCCCTCAAAGATGAATTTGACATTGCATTCCAGCTGATTCATTCTGTTTACATATTCGAAGGCTTTCACTTGAATCATTGCCTGACCTTTGTCGTCGTCAGCTCCACGTGCATAGAGACGACCATCGCGTATGTCAGCCTTGAATGGGTCACTCTTCCATAATTCGAGTGGTGCAACAGGCATCACGTCATAGTGTGAATATACCAATACTGTGGGCAGTCCTGCGCCAACCATCTTTTCGCCATATACTATTGGGTTGCCTTCGCTTTCCATCGGTATTGCCTTGTCGGCACCTGCTGCAACGAGCAGCTCGCACCAACGCTGTGCACACCTCATCATGTCTGGCTTGTGTTCAGCTTCAGCCGATATAGAAGGAATTTCAATCAGTGAACTCCATTCTGAGACTATTCTGTCCCAATTCTGTTTGATGTAATCTCTTATTTCCATAATAATCTATCAATTATCAATTGTGAGCGAAATTCTGTTTCTCTCATAATCTATTCCTATTACTTTGACGACAATTTTCTGGTCAACTGCAAGCGTTTTCCCTCTTGGAATCTTGGATATGTGTATCAGACCGTTGGTGTGAATGCCTATGTCAACAAAGGCGCCGAAGTTAGTGACATTGGTTACTATTCCGTTGAGCACCAGTCCATCATAAAGGTCGCCAATCTGCTTGATGTTGGGGTCGAAACTCCATTCTTCTATCTGTGTGCGTGGGTCACGTCCTGGTTTCTCGAGTTCTTGCATGATGTCTGTAAGAGTCTCCATGCCAAGGCCTTGCTCGGAGTTCAGGTATTTCCTGATGTTTATTTTCTTGCGGGCATCGGCTGAAGCCATAAGTCCTTCAATGGTTACTCCTGCATCTTTTGCCATCTTTTCTACAACGGCATAACGCTCTGGGTGGACAGCCGATCTGTCCAATGGGTACGATGCTTCGCGTATTCTAAGGAAACCTGCCGACTGCTCGAAGGCTTTAGGACCCATCAATGGCACTTTCTTCAGTTGTGCACGACTCTCGAATGCTCCATTCTCGTCACGGTATTTCACAATGTTTTCAGCCAATTTCGGTCCTATTCCTGCAACGTATGTCAGCAATTGCTTCGAAGCATTGTTCACCTCTACGCCAACGCTGTTTACGCACGACATGACGGTCTCGTCCAGTGCACGTTTCAGCATTGTTTGGTCAACGTCATGCTGGTATTGCCCTACGCCAATGCTCTTTGGGTCAATCTTGACAAGTTCAGCCAGAGGGTCCATCAGTCTGCGACCGATGCTCACTGCTCCACGAACAGTTACGTCATAGTCGGGGAATTCCTCACGTGCCACCTCTGATGCCGAGTAGATGCTTGCACCGCTTTCTGAAACGACAAACACAGGCATTTTCTCCTTGAAGCGGATGTCTCTCACCATAGCCTCTGTCTCGCGTGATGCAGTGCCGTTGCCTATTGCGATAGCCTCCATCTTGTAGCGGTTGCAGAGTTCCTCGACTCTCTCGCCTGCCGTAATGTTGCGAAGGTTGACTACATCATGGTGAAGAAGTTGCCCCTGTGCGTCAAGACATACTATCTTGCAGCCAGTCCTGAATCCTGGGTCTATTCCCATCACTCGTTTCTGACCTAACGGCGAAGCTAATAATAACTGACGGAGGTTTGTCTGGAACACCCTTACTGCCTCTTCGTCAGCTTTCTGTTTCGAGGATGCGGCAAACTCTGTCTCTATCGAAGGTTGCAGCAGTCGCTTGTAGCCGTCCTCGACAGCCTCTTTTATAACGTGGTTATTGTTGTTTCCCGGACGGGCGAAGATGTTGCCGAGTTTCATCACTGCCTCTTCTTCCTCAATCAGTATCTGTACTCTCAGAACCTTTTCAGCCTCGCCTCTGCGCATTGCCAGGAGTGCGTGAGAAGGACAGCGGTTTAGGCTGAATCTCTTGTCGAAATAGTCACGGTATTTCATTACAATCTCGTCAGGAACGTCTTTGCAGGAACCTTTCTTTGACTCTATCCAAGCAACTCTTCGGTACATTCCGCGGATGGTGTTTCGTGCTCCTTCGTGTTCGCTGACCCATTCGGCTATGATGTCTTTTGCTCCTTGCTCATCCTCTTCTGTCCATACTCCACGTTGTGCATTTCGCTCGTAGCCCAACGTGTATCTGCTGCCACTCATTATCAGTTTGGCAAGTGGTTCACAACCCTTTTCGCGGGCAACTGTTGCTTTGGTTCGTCTCTTCTGCTTGTAAGGCAGGTAGATGTCCTCTATTTCAGTTTCGTTCCATGACTCCTCGATTCTTTTCTTCAGTTCGTCGGTCAGCTTTCCTTGCTTCTCGATTGAGTCAAGAATGAAATCCTTACGTTTGGCAAGAGTCTGCAGGCGTTCCAGCTGGTGTGCAATCTCTGAAATCTGCACCTCGTCCAGTCTTCCGGTAGCCTCTTTCCTGTATCTGGCAATGAAGGGTATTGTACAGCCATCGCCGAGCAATGCGATGGTTTCTGCCACCTGCCGCTCGGCGATGCCTGTTATGGTAGATATCAGTTTTTCGAACATGATTTTGGAGGTTATCTATGTCGTCAAGAACTTCTTGAATAAATTGATTATTTCAAGCCGAGTTTTTTGAGAATAGCTTTTGGCAGGGCTTTCTTGTTTACTACGATATTGATGGTCTTGTATGCTACGAAAGCGTCGCTTGCATACCATATTCCGTTGTATTTGCCCGCATTTCCCCACGAGTTCTTTACGATGAAATATTGCTTGCCGTTCTGGTCTTTTGCAATGCCGTAGATCAACATTCCGTGGTCGTCTGTCGTCTCCCAGTTCTCAAAGCCCTGCTGGCGCATTTCCTGGGTGATTTCCATCTCTGGCAATGGACGCTCTGTGTATTTCATTTTCTTCATTGCGTTGCTCATTCCAAGCCAGTGAGCCATGTCAGAACCCATCTCCTGTGCTGATTTCATCTCGTCTGGCACCACTGCGACACCTTGACGTGAGAAACCTGCCTCTGAAACGTCAGCACCCCATGCTACTGTATAACCATTGTCTATTGCATTGTGGATGACCTCCATGAACTCGTTGAGTGGCAAGTTGTACGACATGGCGTGACGCCAGTTGTCTTCAATCTCGATTGCAAATGGTTCATAGAATGGGTGATGTGTGAAAGATGTGAGTGAGATGTAATCGTCAGCGTTTACACCGAGATAATCTCTGAACGACATTGGAGTATATTTCTTGCCTTCATATTCGAATTCTTCAGGACACTCACCGAGATATGCGTCGTAGATGCCTTTGAAAGCGATTTTCCATGATGGAGTGAGCCTTGTCATGTTGCCATTGACGATTGCATCAAGGAATGCACGTGAGACAGCGTCAAGTTCCTTGTGTACAGGCAGTGTGTCGCCTGCGCTCTGAGCATATCTGATACCGGGCATTGCGTTCTGTGGAACGAGACCGTGGTGACGCAGAAGATCCATTGCATCAGCAAATGCGCCTCCAGGGGCAAATGTTGCATTGCCGTGTAGTCTTACGAACAGTTCTGCCCTCTCGCGCATTGCCCAGCTCACTAAGTACATCTCCGAAAGGTCAACCGTGATGCCTTTATCTCTCAGGATTTCTGCTTCAAGAAAACCCATTGACGAGAACGACCAGCAGGTAGAAGAGCGGTGTTGGTCTTTTATTGAAGTGATAGGGATTTCCTTTACTGTTGTGAATTGAAAGCCTTCGTCGGTTTTCTTGTCTGTGTTGTCGTCAGCGAGGACGAAGTTCATGCCTACGAATAGGGCGAGAACAGAAAGCAATGTTTTTTTCATATAAAGTGTTTTTTTAAATTTCTCTCTTGTCGGATGCCTGTTCAAATCGGCTGCAAAGTTACAATTTTTTTTTCAGACCGAGTCATTCCAATGACAGAATTTTTCAAAAATCATCACCTTTTTTTCTTCAGACACCATCTGCGTCAAAACATTCTCTATTTTAATAACGTCTTGCGCGTGCTCACTTTTGTGACTCCAACATTAATATTCTTCTAAAAAAGTGGACTATGTATAATTGACTCGTGATAGCCATGCCAAAAGTGAAAAAAGTATTGCATTAACATGTTATATGACCAAATTTCGTATTTCTATCTGATTATGTGATAATTAAAAAATGTCCTATGACGAATATTTGACGAATTTTTTCTTTGCAGTTCGAGAAAAAAGTATTAACTTTGCAGTCAGAAAATGATATATACGCAATATGGAAAGAATAACGACATCAATTATCTCGCTATTCGTGGTATTGTCCATTCTCAATGCCAAGGCAAATGATGTGCCACGGCAAAATGAGGATATCATCGCCAACTAT
>JAKSNT010000050.1 GCA_024399575.1 Paludibacteraceae bacterium | reverse complement strand
ACCCGTACGTCAGTTTAGCAAACTGGTGGTTTCAGCCACTCACCCAAACTTCCTTTTTTTGCGACTGCAAAGGTAGAAACTTTTTCTGTAATAAACAAAACTTTTCCTGCTTTTTTTTCAAAAACTTTTCTTACCTTTGCAGTCTCTTTCAAAATATTACCTTTTATGAATGTAACGATTAAGAAAATAGTTGTCGTGACTTTTTCTGTTCTTTCGGTTATTGTTTTGCTAATTATAGGATTAGCATGGTATCTTGTCTATAGTCCGAATGTGTCCTGTCCTTCCGATTGCGATTTTTATGTGCGTCAGGGCAGCGATGTGGGTGATGTGATTGACGACCTTTCCTCTCGGAAAATGTTTGTTAACGACAATAAAATTGTCCTTGCTACCATATTTCTCGGCTTTGGTGATGACTATAATGTGCGTCCTGGACATTATTCCGTACGTGACGGAATGCGTAATATCGACATTTTCCGTATGCTTTATCATGGGTGGCAGACTCCAGTGCGTCTCACTATCAACAATCTTCGTCTCCCCGAGGATTTTGCCTCTTCTGTCTCTCGACAGATGATGGTCGATTCTATTGAAATCATGCGCTTCCTGAACGATTCTTCTTCTATGGACTCTCTCGGTTTCACTAGTTGGAATCTCTTTTCTCATATCCATGCCGATACCTACGAATGCTGGTGGAATGCTTCCGTTGCCGAGATTATGGCGAAACTTGTATCTGAAAACAGGCTTTTCTGGACCGCCGAAAGGGTCAATAAGGCTGAATCTATCGGTCTTTCTCCTGCCGAGGTTTGCATTCTTGCCTCTATTGTTGACGAGGAATCGCATTACGCTCCTGAGCTTCAGCGCATTGCTGGACTCTATCTTAATCGTCTTCGTAGTGGTATGCCTCTTCAGAGCGACCCTACTGTGAAGTTTGCCGAACGCGATTTTGCCAAGACTCGCATTCTTGCTTCTGATCTCCTTACCGATTCGCCTTATAATACATATAAATTCAAGGGACTTCCTCCCGGACCAATACGTCTTCCGAACACATCGACTATTGATGCCGTGCTGAATGCTGAAACACATAAATATATATATATGTGTGCCGATCCCTCGTTTAATGGTTCTCACCGTTTTGCCGTCACTCTTTCCGAGCATAACCGCAATGCTTCAGCCTATCACAAAGCTCTTGCTAAATTAAATAAAAACTAAATCGGTTTTTGTTTGGCTGTATCCTTTTTTATGCCTAACTTTGCACCCGAAATAAAATAACTTAATTATATATAATTATGAAAGTACTTGTAGCTACAGAAAAGCCATTTGCTAAAGCAGCAGTTGATGGCATTCGCTCTATCATTGAGGGCGCTAAAGGTGAACTCGTACTCCTCGAGAAGTACACATCTGTTGACCAGTTCTATGCAGCAGTTGCCGACGTCGATGCTCTCATCGTTCGTTCTGACAAGGTTACTGCTGAGGTTCTTGACCATGCTAAAAACCTTAAAATCGTTGTTCGCGCAGGTGCAGGTTTCGATAATCTTGACCTTGCTGCTTGCACTGCCCACAATGTTGTTGCAATGAACACTCCTGGACAGAACTCTAATGCAGTTGCTGAGTTGGCTCTCGGCCTTATGGTCATGATGGCTCGTAATCAATATACTCCTGGTACAGGCTGCGAGCTTAAGGGTAAGACTCTCGGCATTCAGGCATACGGCAACGTAGGTCGTCTTGTCGGTAAGATTGCAATGGGCTTTGGCATGAAGGTTCAGGCTCTCGACCCATTCCTTCCAGCTGAGAAGATTGAGGCAGATGGTGTCAAGGCTGTCACTGACCTCAAGGAACTCTATGCTACTTCTGACTATCTGTCATTGCATATCCCTGCTACTGAGCAGACTAAGGGTTCTATCAACTACGATCTCGTATCTCGCATGCCTAAGGGTGCAACTCTTGTCAATACTGCACGTAAAGAGGTTATCAACGAGCCAGAACTTATGAAGGTAATGGAAGAGCGTACAGACCTCAAGTATGTTGCTGACGTTGCTCCAGCTTGCGCTGAGGAGATGAAGGCTAAGTTCGGCAATCGTTTCTTCGCTACTCCTAAGAAAATGGGTGCTGAGACTGGTGAGGCTAACGTTAACGCAGGTCTTGCTGCTGCAAACCAGATAGTTGACTTCCTCGTTAACGGCAACGAGCGTTTCCGTCTTAACAAATAATCGTTAGTGTTATCATAATGAATGTGGCAAAACAGTCTTTGCTTTGCCACATTTTTTTATCTGTATCGAAAATGAATTCCGAATTTGAAAAACTCGACTTCTCCTGTGTCGAAACCCCTTGTTTCCTGATCGAGGAATCTCTCGTCCGTCGCAATCTCGAACTTGTCACTGACGTTGCCCATCGTTCAGGAGCAGAAATCATAATGGCTTTCAAGGCATTCTCCATTTGGCGTCTTTTCGACATTACAAGGCAGTTTATTCCCCTTTCCACCGCATCTTCGCTCAACGAGGCACGCATGGCTTTCCATAAACTCGGTTCGCGGCCACACACTTATGCTCCTGCCTATCGTCCTGATGAAATCGGCGAATTGGTGAGCTTGAGTTCTCATATCACCTTCAATTCTCTCTCACAGTTCTTCCGTTACCGTGAGCTTTGTCTGAAGTCTGGCGTCTCGTGCGGCATTCGCATAAATCCGGAATTTTCAGATGTCGAGACCGACCTCTACAACCCTTGTGCCCCAGGTTCGCGTCTTGGTGTTATTCGTGATGCACTTCCGGATATTCTTCCTGATGGGGTAGAGGGATTTCATTTCCATACCCTTTGTGAATCAACGTCCTACGACCTTGAACGGACTCTTCGTGTTGTTGAAGAGCGATTTGGTGAGTATTTCCCTCGTCTCAAATGGATTAACTTTGGCGGTGGACATCTGATGACACGTGATGGATATGACGTTGAACATCTTGTAACCTTGATTCGTGATTTCCGCTCGCGTTATCCATGGCTGCAGGTCATTCTTGAGCCTGGTTCTGCCCATGTTTGGCGTACCGGCACGCTTGTTGCCTCTGTCCTTGATATTGTCGAGAATCATGGCATACGTACAGCCATTCTTGACGTCTCATTTGCCTGCCACATGCCCGATTGTCTTGAGATGCCATACCAGCCATACATAGTAGGAGCCCAATCCATCGAGAGAAATGAGGAGGGTCATGTCTATCGTATGGGAGGTATCAGTTGTCTGAGTGGCGATTTCGTAGGCTATTGGCGTTTCGACCACGAACTTGCCATAGGCGAAAGGATAGTTCTTGAGGATATGAATCACTATACCAATGTGAAGACCACTATGTTCAATGGCGTCTCACATCCATCGATTGCCCTTCGCCGTCTCGATGGAACCGTTGAATATCTCCGTCGCTACACCTTCGACGACTATCTCTCGCGTATGTCCTGATATTTTTGGATATTTCAATTTCCCTTGTCAATATAGGGATCCCCAAAACAACTGAGATAACTGAGATAACTGAGATTTTCGCTCAGAGGCACATCAGTTTTTTCAGTTTCAGCCGGATGATGTCGAACTTTCTGTAGAAGGTGGCGATGTTTATGCCAGTGCGTTTGACGTATTGTTCCACAGTCTCGCTGATACCGCCAAACTGGAAACGCACCATGACGATTTCCCTCTCCTCGTTGGGCAGCAAACCGAGCAACGTTCTACTGATTTCTACTATTTCTTGTCGAAAACCGGATATAGTCCGAGTTCGTTGATTAATATCTCGTAGATATATGCAGAACTTTGAACATACAATTCTGCTTCCTCAATCTGAAGCCACTTGATGGTCTTGGATGAATACACATCGTCAAGGGCTTGCTCTAATGTATAATCATAATCTTCCATCAGATATTGCGTCATGTCACTGATTCGTTCGTCAATTAGCAGTTCTGATATTTGATGGTGTGTCGGACCTATATTTTCCATGTTGTAGATTTTTTCAATAAGATGAGTGATCCGAAAGAACAAAAACATATTTGTTGGTCAAGATACTTGTCTTGCAAATCAGCAGCAATGGCTTCTGCATGATCAGCATGGACTTTCAGCCTGCTTAACTGAAGAGCAACTCCATCATCTGCTATGGGACCTTTAACAATATCAAATCCTGTCGATGAAACAGGATTATGACGGTCACGATTTCTTGCAATAAAACGAATCCAATCAGCAGTTGCCCGTTCAGGGAACACGATAACTTGAAGTTCCGAGGTATCTAAAACTGATTCGTCAAACTCATATTCTATAATTGTTTTCTGTCCGCCAAAAAGGCGTGTTTTCTTGTCCGCCATTCGTTTGGCAGTCTCAAAATCAGGAGTGACATAAAAGCCTCTGCCAAAATCTCTGAATTGGCTGCCTCGCGTAACATCAATCGTATCAATGTCGCCATTAGATCCATGATAAACCTTCATGTCAACTGTCCTCCATTTTTTTTGCACCAAAAGATAAGGTCGTCAACTGTTTCTTCTGTATCTTGCAGATGTTCTACATCATAAAACTCAATAAGGAACGAAAGTCCCTGATATTTCTGCAAGTACTGGTATGCCATTTGACGAGACATGTCGAAACGTGTAGCAAACGTTCTTATTATGAGATTGATATATGGGATTTCATACAGACTCATAGCAACTTGAATTTTCGGCTGCAAAGATACAACATTTTTCTGACATGTCAACAATGTGCAATGGATTTTTTCTTGACCGTATTTATTTCCTATAATACTTGCAGAAGTTCTTGTACGAGAAACCGTCGTTCTCTTCTCCAGGCATTCCCATGCGATGCAGTTCTGAAAATGCCCTGTTAGGGTCTATTGGCAACAAGATTCTTTTTTCATCTGCCATACTATTCAGATAAGAGCAGATATTGGGGAAGTTATTACAGTGTACCAGGTTCTGAATCTCTTTATGGATTTTTATCTTCTCTTCGTCATCAATCACTGATGGGTGGATGAAGTGACATAATTTTAATACCAAGGGCTTTCTGACGTCCGAGAAATGCCATTTTTTCAGGCTTTCATACAGCATTCTATACATAATACTGACAATCAGAGAGATAAATTGTTTTATCACACTTTTTTAACTGAATATTCAGTGTAACACAACACTTTTTTAACTGAATATTCAACATAATACCACACTTTTTCAACTGAATATAGGACAACTCTAAGTCTGTGTAGGACCACGGAGCAAAGATACTACGATTTTCAATATAGCCAAATGTTTCATAAACCCAAATCAGTCATTAGCTCTGAAGGAGCTTGACATTATAGCCTATGGCATCGCCATAGGTAATATGCAATCGCAGACAACACGCTGCAACGCAGCATAACAACGTTGTTTTGCCGCGTTGCGGCGTAATTTGTAACTTTTGGATATTTCAATTTCCCTTGTCAATATAGGGGTCCCCAAAACAACTGAGATAACTGAGATAACTGAGATAACTGAGATAACTGAGATTTTCGCTCAGAGGCACATCAGTTTTTTCAGTTTCAGCCGGATGATGTCGAACTTTCTGTAGAAGGTGGCGATGTTTATGCCAGTGCGTTTGACGTATTGTTCCACAGTCTCGCTGATACCGCCAAACTGGAAACGCACCATGACGATTTCCCTCTCCTCGTCGGGCAGCAAACCGAGCAACGTAACGACCTCTTCGATGCTTTCCACGAGTGCATTGCCCTCTGCAGCGTCAGTGTCAGCCACAGTCTCCTCCCAACCGAGGTTCTCATCGCCATTCGTCAAGACCACGAAACAAGAACATTGCTTTTGCATTCTTCAAAGCAGGCTTCATCGACAGATGGGGATTGGGCTACAAGAAGATCGTAGAAGGTTTCAAAGAAGCAGGTATGAAACAGCCAGAAATAGAACTCGTTGATGGTGGTGTAAGAGTGACTGTATGGAGACGAATTGTCGGTAGTGGTGTCGGTAGCATGTCACCAGCTCAATTAACTGACAGACAGTTGAAAATACTAAATATGATCAAGAAAAATAGTCAGGTGTCCGCAACAGAAATGTCGGTAGTTCTGTCGGTAGTAAAAAGGACTATCGAGAGAGAATTAGCCAGAATGCAAGAAATGGGTGTTATTACCCACGAAGGCAATACAAGTGCTGGCAAATGGGTTGTACTTAAAGAATTGCCAAATTTTTGAATCGCAAATGTCTTGAACGAACAAATATGAATAGAACCCACAGCATAAAAACAACCTTCCTCTGATTTTTTTTGTCAAAAAAAAAATTGGCGATGTCAGGAAAAAGTTGTATATTTGCAACGTGATATCAGTTTACTATAGGTATTTACCATAATAAACTAATACACAAAACAAATAACACAACAACAGCATTGACTATCATCGTGGTTTTCCAAAGAATAAGCATAAAAACGTTTGAAATCTGAATAAACTCCACAGAACAATGAAGATTAGCTTGTTTTTGTTATATGTCAAACTATAAAAGCGCAACTATATGGATGAAGGCAAAAGAACTGACAGTCAGATTATTGATTCAATCATAAATCAGTATTTGGAGCTATTTATTTAGACATTAGTGTTTGTCAACAAATAATTGGCTAAATATTTGGCAAATTGAAATATTTTTTTTATATTTATATCGCAAACAAGAATGTCCTTCCAAGTGGACTCAAATTTTTAATATGAAAATAATTTTCTCGCCTGAATTTTCAGGAAACGTTTATGTGAAGCCTTCTGACGGCAAGGCTGCTATGATGGATACAATAGTTGTAAATACTATTGGACTTATCAATTTACTAGAACTGCGTATAGGAATACATTACAAAAATGTGTCCGAACAGGAACGTCTCGCCCTCTACTATGACGCTGTTTGTAAATATATGGATGCAAATCCATATAATGTGATGGCATCTTCGTTCAAGACATCAGGTCTCAGTACTGCAAAGGCTATGTTCTCTTGGCGCGATGAACTTAGCAGTTGTGAATGGAAATCAGAGGGCAAAGAGATAAGCGAACGTCTTGCTGTTCTCATAGGAGTCGAAAGCTATTTCCAGGATAACGACAAATGCAACTTTGAGGACCGCTTACGTAATGTTATTGATTGTATCAAATCTCAGAATCTCAATTATCAGGATATAACAATCGAGATGGCTGTTGCAGCAGATTTGCTGAAGCCAGCCACAAAATCTCTTATCGATACTCTTCAGTCGCATAAAGCCACCATAACTTTAATTGCAGAAGCAGTTGATACAAGCAACAATCTCGGCAAAGTACGCAAATTATTTGCTTCAAAAGAGAAAGGCAAGATAAAGTTGAGCAAAGATGACACTTCTCTCCAAATATGGAAATTCACCGACGACCGCCTTGCCTGCGAATACCTCACATATAACAATATGGAAGATGTTGACGTATGGGTCAATGCTGATAATAAGCAAATGGACAACTGGCTAATGCTGATGGGCAAAGCATTGACAGGAAGTGTGGCAGCAGGTTGCACGCCACAATTGACTCAACTCTTTGTAATGGGACTTGGTATGTTTGCCGAACCTCTGAATGTCAACACACTTATAGAGTGGTTAAATATGCCAGTTCATCCTCTCAGCAAATTTTTCCGTTCAGCGCTTGCCGAATCTATTGTAACTAATGGCGGATACAGAAATACCGCATGCAAAGAGAAGATCGAACAGTTTATTGATGGCGATTTTGTCTATCTTACAGACGAGCAGAAAGCTCTCCCAGAAGAAGAGCAAGACAAGCTTCGCAAAAAAGACAAAAAAACGCGTCAGAAACAGGCAAAAATCTTCTTGCCATCACTTGTAAGCCAGTCTTTCATCAAAACTGAAGATGTAAAACAATTTGTAATAGAACTTTCGTCGTGGGCTCGCCAGCATATTTTGCTTAAAGATATAGTCGGCACCGAGCAATGGTGCGAGCAATTGATAGCAGTATCAGGCATGTGCGATGCCTTCTATATTCTGTTATGTAGTGTCGCCAACGATACTATCGACTATAAAACCATCGACTCATGGATGAGTACAATTTACGAAAAAGGCAATTACACCAATGCTATTGCCGAATGCAACTGTCGTACAGTTGTAGATTCTCCTGCAAAAATTGCTTCGGTTGCTGGCAAAACCGTATGGGTTGGCTTAGATGGCGATGTTAGTCATAATCAGGAGTGTTCGTTCCTCTATCCGTCCGAAAAGGAGCAACTCATTAAAAATAAATATATGACTCCGTGGAACGAAGAAGCCGAGAATAATTATTATGAGCAGTTGATGATGACTCCACTTCGTATGACGAGCAATCAACTTATCCTTGTTGTAAGAGAACGTATGGATGGAGAAATAACACTAAAACACCCACTTATCGTTCGTCTCGAGCAGCAGATCGAAAACATTGATGATTTTGTATTCACCCCATCTATAGATGCAAAAGATCGCCAGACAGTAGAGAAAGTACAACATGACATTATTCCATCTGAGCTTAAAATCAATAATGCAGAAAATATAAAATGGCCAGATCATCTTAGTCCTACCACTATTGGCACTTTAGTGGAATACCCATTCGACTATCTGATGGAACATTTGCTCAATATCACCAACGATGGCAAAGCCAGTATGGCAGACGTCAAGACCACCAAGGGTAATGTAGCTCATGCCGTCATTGAGCGATTGTTCTCTCCTCTCGGCAATAAAACGCACTCTACTCCTGAGGAGATTGAAATTCGCATTCTGAATGATTATGAGTCGGTATATAAAGAAGTGCTTGAAGCACACGGAGCCATTCTTCAGTTAGCAGAAAACAAACTGGCTGAAAAGTTGTTGCACGAACAGTTAATCAGTTGTCTCAAAACTCTTCTTGAGATACTGAAAGAGAATAATCTCAAGGTTACAGGTTGCGAACATAGTGTTGAATATCAAATGGGTCTTGGGTTACCAAAAGCAATTGACGAGGATGGAATACAGAAGGAACGTGATATTGTTGGATTCATTGACATGACTCTCGAAGACAAAGATGGTTCACCTATAGTTTTCGATTTCAAATGGACAACTTGGTCAAAAGGTTATCGTGATATTCTGAAAGAGAACCGCAGTGTGCAGCTGGAATTTTATCGTGCCATGCTCGGTCGTCAGAAGAAAGACGAAGTTAAGCGTGTAGCCTACTTCCTGATGCCTGAGGCTCGTCTTTATAGCCAGGAAAAGTTCCAGGGCAAGAATTGTTTCCAGATAGCACCTGACAACCACGCAAATATAGTTGAGCAGTTACGCCAGTCCGCCCTCTACCGAATGGAACAGATAAACAAAGGCATAGTTGAAACTAACGGAAACTCTGATGATTTGCAGTATTGCGAAGATGCTCAATCACGCAATCTCTTCCCATTGAAAACAAATGAGGAAGGCACAAAAGAGGAGAATTTCTTTTCACAGTATAAACTTTTCAATAAATAAACTAACATGAAAAACATAACTTACATCAATGCAGGAGCAGGTAGTGGTAAAACACATAAGCTCACCACAATTTTAACAGACCTCATCAAGAGCGAAAAGGTAAAGCCAGAGCAGGTGATACTCACGACATTCACCACCAAGGCTGCCAACGAATTCAAAGAGAAAGCCAAAGCATTTCTCTTTCAGGAAGGTTTGTACGAGGAGGCTCTGCGTCTCGATCATGCCATGATTGGCACAGTACATAGCGTATGCCAGCGAATGATTGGCAAATATTGGTTCAACCTTGGGTTAACGCCAAATATGGGTGTTATGGCTGAGGAAGATACCGCCTACTACATTTCGCAGTCGCTTGCTGACCTTCCTACCGAAGAAGAGTTAAAGACCTTGCATGCTTTTGCTAAAGAGTTCGACTTGCGCGAAGCAGATGGCTTCAAGGTAAAAGCCACCATTGATTACGACTTCTGGCAGAAACATTTGAAGAAAGTTATCGAATTAGCCACAAATTACGAACTGAATGATTTTGCTGAGAGCGAAAATCAGTCGCTCAAATTTATCCATCAATTTGTAAAGACAAACGGCAACTACAACTATACGTACCAAGAACTGAAAGATTTAGTAGATGAGCATGAAACATTTCTTCGTAATAGGAAACAGAGTGATGCCAATGATGCTCGTATAGAAAAACTTGTTCAATCTCGTCGTTTTCTCAACAATCCTACAATTGGCCTGCTCAGAAACATCAACTCTACTATTGGAACGCCCAAAGGATATGGTCCGCTGGCAGCAAATTTCGAAAACCAGATGGCAAATATATGGACAAGCCAGATGGTCTTCGAAAAGCAAGAGAGCTATATCAAACTGCTCTTCAACCTTGCCAAGTGGTGGAGAGAGAACTTTGCTCAGTTCAAACGCGACAAGAACCTGCTCGACTATAATGATATGGAGAAGTACATGCGCCAGTTGATGCAAAACGAAACAGTTAAATCTGAAATAGCCAACTCGTACCATTACCTGTTTGTAGATGAGTTTCAGGATTCATCCCCTATTCAGGTCAAAATCTTCGATGCTCTCTCCGACCTTATGGAACATTCCTACTGGGTTAGCGACTACAAGCAGGCAATATATGGTTTTCGCGGTTCAGATATTTCGCTCGTAAAAGCTGTCGTAGATTGCATATCAGAAAAAAAGAATGGTTGCGACACTGACCGTCTTCCTAAGTGCTGGCGTTCTCTTCCAGACATCGTGAACGTGAACAACAAGATCTTCGAGAAGACATTTGCCAATGTTCTTGACAAGGAGAACATACATCTTGACGAAGTAAGAAGGAACGAAAGCAACGAAGACTCTCTTCGCTATTTTATATCCAGAAGGAATGGTGCTGGCATTGCAGAGCATATTCTTAAATTGCTCAATCAGGGGGCTAAGCCAAACGAAATTGCTGTTCTTGCCCGTACCAATGCAACTCTTGCAGACGTAGCTTCAAAACTGAATAGTCTGAAAATTCCTGCAAGCCGTGAGGATCTTTCTGTCATCGAGACTCCTGTTTATCCACTTGTAGCATCACTTCTACGCATAGTCGAGAGTTCAACGGATGCGCTTGCCAAAGCGACAGTGGCTCTGCTTACCGAATCAGACTACTCCACTCGACAGATTATAGAAGAAAAGATTATCAACGACTCAGATGTTTCTGCCGACAAGGTAGATTTTCTTAATAATGTACCATTGATAAGTCAGTTACTGAAAATAAGAGATCGTCTTCAGCAGCAATCCGTTGCCTCGCTTGTCGAGAGCCTGACAATCGAGCTAAACCTCTACGACATAGTAAAAAAGTTAGATATCGAGCCAGCCTTTGGCATATCCAGTTTGCAAACAATTATCAGCACAGCACGTGCGTACGAGGAGCATAGCGTACAGATGAACCTTCCTGCCACTATTGATGGCTTTATCTCGTATATCGAGCAGATATCACCTGTTGGTTGTGGCGATTCGAATGGAGTTCAACTGCACACCTACCATTCTTGCAAAGGCTTGCAATGGAAATATGTAATCCTTACATCGCTTAACAATAAAATTGCAGACAAGAATAAGTCAATCAAAACTGAGATGTATGGGGTTCATGCAATTCACACTAACGAACCCACCGCTCAGTCTCCATATCCCGATGTTTTCATTCGTCTGACTCCATTTATATACGGAGCAAATAGTAACGTTCCCGAAAATATCTGCGCAATTATTGAACAGACTAGAAGTTACAATCAAGCTTATAATTCAATAATTGAGGAAGCAAATCGTCTGTTTTATGTCGGTATGACTCGCCCGAGAGATGTGCTCATTATTGATTTGCCGGATAAAGGTTCTATGCTGCAATGGCCAAAAGATGTTGGATTATCAGAAGCTGCATCGTCGCTGCCTGAATCTGGCAGTTGCGATCTGTTTGGCACTGGATATCAATTCCACAATTTCACTCTCACCGATTCTGAAGCAGAAAGCCAACAGGAATACGGCGATTGCGACACCACAATCGGCATGTCGCTGAAAATCAATACTCCTTCGTTGGAGAAACGCGACCCTCGC
>JAKSNT010000005.1 GCA_024399575.1 Paludibacteraceae bacterium | reverse complement strand
ACCAGTATCAGTAATAAGAGCAAAATAGTCAAACCAAAATCAGGAAACTACAAAGACTATTCGCAAGTATTGATATCTAATTGAAACTCCCATCTACCTCCCATCCACCTCCCATCTACCTCCCATTTTTAATGGGATTTTTATGGTGATTTAATGGTATGTGAAAGGGTGTCACGATGAGAGAACGAAAAGATTTCATAGAGATATCATTTTTTTATTGAAAATATCTTTGTCAAATGACAAAAAATGCCTAACTTTGCACCTTGAATGCAAATTCAGACAAGGAAGAGATGAAAAAGACTTTATTAATATTGCTGGCTTTCATCAACTCGCTGACAATAGCCACAGCACAAGAAGACAACTACATTTACGGGACAGTCAAGGACACCAAAGGCGAAGAAATCATAGGCGCTGAGCTGTTCTGGAAAGGAACCACCAATGGTGCGCTCTCGTTCATGGACGGAAGTTTCGAACTTGACAGGAAAGCAGGTTACGACACGCTCATAGTCAGATATCTCGGCTACATGACCGACACAATCGACATCAGAATGGCTGAACTCCCACTGGGCATAGTGTTGCGCGAAGAGGCTGTCGAGCTCCAGAACGTTGATGTGACAGTCACAGGTCCAGCCACCGTAACATCACGCTTCACAGCAATTCAGACACAGAAACTCACTGGCGCAGAGCTCTGTCGTGCAGCATGCTGCAACCTCTCGGAAAGTTTCGAGACAAATGCTTCGGTCGATGTGGCATACTCAGATGCAGCCACAGGTGCCAAACAAATCAAAATGCTCGGGCTATCAGGAATATACGTACAGTTGCTTACGGAAAACGCACCTGGAGTACGTGGACTTGCACAGAACTTCGGCATGGAGTATATACCCGGAGCATGGATGGAAAGCATACAGGTCAGCAAGGGAACTGCTTCGGTCATAAACGGCTACGAGGCGACAACAGGACAAATCAACATAGAATACCTGAAGCCCAAGACTGCCGACAAATTTGCTGTCAATGCCGTATTCAACCAGATGGTAGGAGGCGAAATCAACCTGAGCGGAGCAGCCGACATCAACGACAAACTTAGCACAGGAGTCCTCGCTCACTACAAAGGCATGTTCCTCGAACATGACGCCAACAACGACGGCTTCAAGGACCTCCCGACAATGAACGAGGTCAACGTAATGAACCGCTGGTATTACAAGGACGACAACTACTCGTCACAATATTACGTCCGCGGACTTTACGACCACAGGGATGCAGGTACGATGAAACAGTTTCACGGCACGGAACGTGCATACGAAATAGGGATGAAGGCATGGCGTGTCGAAGGGCTCGTAAAACAGGGATACATTTTCGACAAGGAGAAAGGCACAAGCATAGGACTCATATTGTCAGGCTCTTACCACAACATACATAATGACTACGGCTACTTCCGCAACTACACTGGAGGACAGGGAAATCTCAACTTCAACGGAATTTTCCAGACAAATTTCAACGACGAAAATAAACTTTCCGCCGGTTTGAGTGTCAATTATGATAACTACAAAGAACTTTTGACAGACAGCAGAATCGACCTGCTCAAGGACGGCAAACTGAACATGAACCGCTGGGAAGTGACCCCAGGCATTTTTGCCGAATACTCCTACAAATACAAGGAGATGCTCTCTATCCTCGTAGGAATACGAGGTGACTACAGCTCGAGATACGGATTCTTCGCCACCCCAAGATTCAACATCCGCTACGCTCCTGCAAAATGGGTTGCTCTCCGAGGATCGGTAGGACTGGGTTACCGCTCGCCGAACCTCTTAACAGACTATGCCTTCGTATTGCCAAGCTCACGCGAAATAATAGTAAAAGATGACCTCAAGCAGGAACGGGCAATGAATGCAGGAGTCAGCCTTTCGTTCTTCATCCCAATCTCCAACCGTGAGTTACAGATAACAGGCGACTACTATTATACACACTTCATGGAATGTGCAGTGGTTGACATGGACACTGACCCTCACCAAGTAATCTTCTCAAACCTCGACGGAGGACGCGCCTTCTCACACAACCTGCAGGTCGAAGCATCAATGGAAATACTCAAGGGCTGGACGATGACCCTCGCCTACAGATGGAGTGATGTCAAGACGACCATCAACGGGCAACTTCGCGAGAAACCTCTGACATCAAGATTCAAGGGACTGATCACGACATCCTACACCACCCCACGCAAGCACTGGCAGTTCGACTTCACTGCACAGTTCAACGGTGGTGGCAGAATGCCAGACCCCGGCGAAGCAAAACTCTGGGAAAGCGAATACAACTGGTACCCACAGCTGATGGCACAGGTCACACGCTATTTCAGAATCTGGAGCATCTATCTCGGAGCAGAAAACATGACGAACTTCAGGCTGAAGAACCCAATCATAGCGGCAGACCAGCCTTACTCACAGAACTTCGATGCCTCCATGCCTTGGGGACCTATCGATGGGTGGAAAGTATATATAGGTTTCCGTCTTGCATTAGAAAGATAACAACAAACACATTAATTATATTATGAAAAAATTATTTCTTAGTTTAGCTGTTGTCATGATGACAACAATGGCATTTGCCGAAAAACAAACCGTACGTCTCTACATTCCAGGAATGGAGTGTGCAGGCTGCCAGGCAAAAGTTGAAAACGTACTCAACCACGAGAAGGGTGTCAAAAGCTTCACCATTACCCTCGACGAGAGGATAGCCGAAATCGTCTATGATGACGAGAAGACAAATGTGGAAAACCTTCAGGCAGCTCTCGAAAAATATCTCAAGTTCAAATCAATGCCTCTCCGAAATCACGGCAAGAGATGCAGCTGCGAATGCGAAAATGCAGGCAGTGAACATACAAGCTGCACGCAAGAGGGACACAACCACAAGCACTGATTACATTCTGAAACATGATAAAGCAGACGGGATGTCAACTCTAATCTGACATCCCGTCTGCTTTTCAAACAACCACTGTCAACAACCAAAAACAAAAAAAACATAATTTTTCGACAATTCCTTTTGCATATTAAAAAAAATGCGTAACTTTGCACGCTAATTGAATAAATGTACGAATGGTATGCCATACCCGCATGACATACGAATAACGGTTTACCATTCAAGCATTTTGACAAGTCTGTAAAATAATTAAAAAACTTAATAGCAGTATGCAAAACAAAGGATTTGTAAGATTCATTGCAATCGCTTTACTCCTCATTTGCGTTTACTATTTGTCGTTCACGTTCGTCACAAGACATTACGACAAATTAGCGCGCGAGTACTCACATGGCGATAATGAGTTGTATTACAACTACATGGACTCAATGGCAGGTCAGAAAGTGTTCCTCGGTTACACTCTGAAGCAATGCCGCGAAAAAGAATTAAACCTCGGCCTTGACCTCAAGGGAGGTATGAACGTAACTCTGGAAGTTTCCGTTTCTGACATTCTGAAATCACTGTCAGACAACAACGAGGACCCTAACTTCAACAAAGCAATCGAAAATGCAAAGAAACGTCAGGCACGTTCGGGCGAGAACTTCCTTGTACTCTTCCGCGAAGAGTTTGAGAAAATCGACCCTAACGCTCCATTGGCAGGAATATTTGCAACATACGACTTAAAAGACAAGATTTCTGCAAGTTCAACCAACGAAGAGGTCATCAAAGTACTTCAGGGAGAAGTAGATGCCGCTATAGCAAACTCTTTCAACGTATTGCGTTCACGTATCGACCGTTTCGGCGTAGTTCAACCTAACATCCAGGCTCTGGATCAGGAAGGACGTATCCTCGTTGAGCTCCCAGGCGTAAAAGAGCCTGAACGTGTACGTAAACTTCTTCAGGGGTCAGCAAATCTCGAATTCTGGCCAACTTACAAGTTCACAGAGATTTACCCTTACCTCGAACAGGCAGACACAAAGCTCGCTTCAATGAATGCAGGCGAGAATGAAGAAACAGAGAATGCAGAAGCAGACTCTACAGTTGTCGAAGAGACAGTTGAAGAGGCTGAAATCCTCGCTGAAAACACTGAGACAACAGAGGATACTACAGCCAAGACAACCGAAGACCTTGCAGCAGAATTGTCGAAAGATGCCAAGACTGCTGATGCTGCCAAAGAAGGCAACGCCAGTGACATAGAGAAATTCAAGAAAGAGCACCCACTTTTCGCAGTGTTGAGTCCTCAGCAGAATCAGGGACCAATAGTAGGTATGGCACTTGCACAGGATACAGGCAAAGTAAATGCCATCCTCGCAAAGAAACAAATCAAGGATATTTTCCCTGCTGACGCACGTTTCCGCTGGACAGTAAAACCAGTCAACCCTGACGCAGAGCAAATGGTTTTCGAACTGATTGCCATCAAGTTGGAAAATCCACGTTCAGAGAAAGCACCACTCAGCGGTGAAGTTATCACAGATGCCCGCTCAGACTTCGACCAATATTCAGCTTCCTCAACAGTTTCAATGAAGATGAACGCTGAAGGTTCAAAAGAATGGGCACGTCTGACCAAGAACAATGTTGGCCGCGAAGTAGCCATCCTGCTTGACGGATATGTATATTCCTTCCCTACAGTAAACCAGGAAATCACAGGCGGCAACTCGCAAATCACAGGTAATTTCACAGTCGAAGAGGCAAAGGACTTGGCTAACGTACTGAAATCAGGTAAGATGCCTGCCCCTGCACGTATCGTTCAAGAGGACGTTGTAGGTCCTTCGCTCGGTGAAGCAGCAATCCATGACGGTTTGATTTCGTTCATCATCGCGTTCTGCCTCGTACTCCTCTATATGATATTCTACTATGGCTTGATTCCTGGTCTTATAGCCGATGGAGCATTGCTCATCAATATGCTCTTCATCTTCGGTATTCTTGCATCGTTCAAGGCAGTTCTGACATTGCCAGGTATCGCAGGCTTCGTATTCACAATGGGTACTGCAGTCGATGCCAACGTGCTGATTTACGAACGAATACGTGAGGAACTCCGTGCTGGCAAGAACTTCAAGAAAGCAGTTTCTGAAGGTTACAGCAACGCATTGTCAGCAATCATCGATGCCAACGTCACCACACTGATTACAGGTATCATCCTCTTCGCATTTGGTTCAGGACCTGTCAAAGGTTTTGCTACCACACTGATTATCGGTATCATAACTTCGGTATTCACTGCCGTATTCCTCACACGTCTCGTATATGAGAGAATGAATGCGAAAGAGAAAGAACGCCAGATACCTTTCGTAACCAACATTACGAAGAACTGGTTCCAGAATATTCATTTTGACTTCATCGGCAAACGCAAGATTGGCTACATCATTTCAGGAGTTATTATCCTCATCGCCATAGTTTCACTTGCAATCCGCGGATTGGACCAGGGTATCGACTTCTCAGGTGGTCGTAACTATGTAGTACGTTTCGAGCAGCCAGTCAACATCGAGGAACTTCGCGAAGCCCTTGACGTAGAATTTGAAGGTACTCAGCCAAACGTAATCACAATGGGCGATGAGAATCAGGTTCGTATCTCGACCAACTATGAGGTTTACTCGACTGACGAGACGATGGACGACCAGATTGAGGCTAAGGTTTACAATGCAGTGAAACCATGGATTGGCAATGAGAACGTGACGAAAGAGATGTTCGTTCAGCGTTATGTCGTAGCAGAGGGAACCCCTCGTTTAGCACAGATGAACGACAAGGGAGAAACATTCGGTATCCAGAGTTCGCAGAAGGTTGGTCCTACTGTTGCAGACGACATCAAAGTAGCTGCAATCTGGGCTATTATCTTTGCACTCATCGGTATAGGAATATATATCCTCATCCGATTCAGGAACTGGGCATTCTCGGTAGGTGCAATCACCGCATTGGCTCACGACGTTCTGATTATCCTCGGTGTATATTCACTGTTCGCAGGAATTTCAGGATTCTCGATGGAAATTGACCAAGCGTTCATCGCTGCAATCCTGACTGTGGTGGGTTACTCAATCAACGATACAGTGGTCATCTTCGACCGTATCCGCGAGAACATGGGTCTCTATCCAAAACGTGACCTGCACCAGCAGATCAGCGAATCAATCTGTTCGACACTGAGCCGTACCTTCTCGACATCACTGTCAACATTCGTCGTACTGGTTGCAATATTCGTATTCGGTGGCGAAACCATCCGTGGATTCGTATTTGCAATCCTCCTCGGTGTAATCGTTGGTACATATTCGACAATCTTCATTGCTTCGCCTCTGTCGTACGAAATCCAGAACTGGAGAAACAAGAAAAAAGAAGCGAAACTGAATAAATAATTATTCAGCAGAATATATTAAAGGGCTGTCTGACAACATTGTCAAGGCAGCCCTTTACATTTTACATCATGCCAACAATAGATTCCTTGAAAATTTGGCAGTACGGATTTTTTGTTGTAATTTTGCACCCGAAAATGCGACACAAATAAAAACAACACCATGCAGGCATCAAGACAAGAAAAAATAGCCAAGATGCTCCAAAAGGAATTTGGAGAGATTTTCGTACTCTACGCACGACAAATCAGGAACGTAATAATAAGCGTCAGCGAAGTCAGGATATCACCCGACCTCAGCATAGCCAGAGTATATCTGAGCATATTCCCAAGCGAACGAGGCAACGAAATAATTGAAAAAGTCAATGCAGACAACAAAAGTCTCCGTTTCGAGCTTGCCCGCCGCCTGCGCAACAATCTCAGGATAATACCCGAATTTACGTTCTACAACGACGAGACAGAAGAAAAACTCGCACACATAGACGAATTATTGGCAAACACACATACCGAAACCAACGAGAATTGAAAACAGAACTTTTCATAGCGACGCGTTACCTGTTTTCCAAAAAGAGGCACAACACAATCAATCTCATAACCTGGATTTCAATGGGCGGTGTAGCCATAGGGACTATGGCTCTGATATGTGTCATGTCAGTACTGAACGGTTTCGAAAAAATGATAGGCGACTCCTTCTCCAATTTCGACCCTGACCTCAAGATAGTTGCATCAAAAGGCATAAGCATTGACACCGACAATCCAGCAATAGCGAAAGCAAAAAGACAATTCAGCAAAAACCTTATATGGAGTGAAGTCATAGAACAAGATGGACTCGTAGCGACAGACGACAAACAAATGCCAGTCAAAATAAAGGGTATCGACGAAGCATACAATCAAGTCAACGACCTCGAAGATATCATTTGGAGTGGAAACGCAACTTTCGGTGCCAAAATATACGACAATCCAGAAGGCATAATGGGCATCAGTCTCGCCCAGACTCTCGCCGTAAGCACAGACGGATATGACAACATTTCGATCTACGTTCCTAAAAACAGGAAAGTGAATCTGTCAAGACCGGATGCAAACTTCACAAAAGAAAGTCTGATATGCGTAGGAATTTTCTATTCAGAACAAGCCGAATACGATGACAAATACATCATCATGCCAATCTCTACCGTAAGAGCCGCATATCAATTCGACAACTCATATATTAACGCTTATGAACTGAAAATCAGGAACGGAAACCCAGCCAAAATTCAATCAAAACTCAGTCAGGCTCTGGGCAACGATTTCAAGGTGCTCAACCGACGCGAACAAAAAGCCGATTTCTACAAAATCAGTCAAATAGAAAAATGGAGTACCTTTATGATACTGAGTTTCATTATGCTCATTGCCACATTCAACATCATCGGCTCGATGTCAATGATAATAATCGAAAAGAAAAACGACATTCAGGTTTTCAACCATATCGGTGCCACAGGCAAAATGATAAAAAACATATTCCGCACTGAAGGCATCATGATAGCAATTACCGGTGCTATTGTCGGACTCGTTCTCGGCATAATTGCAATTCTACTTCAGCAGGAATTCGGATTTCTTAAAATCAACAGTTCATTTGCATCAATTCCCTATCCAGTACAATTGAAAACAACAGATTTATTCATAGTGGTTGGAACAATACTGCTAATGGGCTATCTTGCAGCTGAAATCACCGTTCACAAGATAAAATTCGCAAAATGAAATACAGTCACACCATATTCACCATAATTCTTGCAATCATGATAACGGGTTGCAAGGACGAGACAAAAGTTGAAACCATTTCGCTTGACCCAACAGAACTCACCATTGCAATAGGCGAGGAACGACAGATAGAATTGACCATCAACCCACTTTCAGCAACAAAGTACAACACCAAATTCTGGAGTTCAAGCGATAAAAACGTTGCCACAGTTGACAACAAAGGCAACGTCACAGGCATTTATGCAGGAACATGTACAATCACCGCCACAGTAGGCGACAAGAAAGCAAAATGCACGGTAACAGTCAAAACGCCAACCTATAAAATACAAATGGACAATGCCATAATCTTCGACAACGGCTTTGACGAAACTACCGGAACCAACATCAGGATACTCAGACTATACGAAAAAGGGTTAACAATTGACTCGACAGGCGAAGCCTCCGGCAATGGCATGATAATGAATCTGCACCTATTCTCACCAACTACAACTGACACATTGGCCACAGGGCTATATCAGATTGACGAAAGCGGTACTGAATTTACCATAAAGCCAGGCAATCTGGTAACATCAGACGAAGGAACATACGCAACAGGCAGTTTTCTTGGAGAATACTCTGATTACGGAATATCCGTACTATTTGCAGTAAAAGGCAATGTCCGCATCAGTAAAGAAAACGAAATCTTCAGCATCCAATGCTCGCTGGAAGGCGAAAAAGATGAACACATGGACATACAATGGCAAGGCAAGCCCACGATATTCAAGACCGACTCGGCAATAGAAATCACAGAACTCACATATAAATCCCTTGAAACAGAAGAAATTGCCACAGATTCCAAGACTAAACACGTAAAAGTCAGATTCGACTGTACGGAATACAAATTAAACGTACTGTTCAGAGTGCCATTATCAGCACATGACGGCATTCCTGACGGGCAATATAAATCCGATAAAAGCGACAACAGTTTTACGATCTCAGCCGAGGAAAGCGAACTTCTAAATGGCAGCGTCACAACCAAGATAAAGCAAATTGCAATGAAAGTCGCCAATGGGAATTTCGAAGGAAGCTTCACCGATTTCAACGGAAGAATATTCGCCATCAAAAAACATAAATAATACATAAAATCACCCAACCCACATCCACAGAATCAACCATAAAAAATAAATAAAATAATTTTACATAAACTGCCGGTAAATTAAAAATATTTCATTAAATTTGCAGCCGAATATGGACAACGAAGTCATTAGACATTCCGGCGAGATTATTGAACTCGGAGAAGGGATTGCAAAGGTTAAAATAATACAGACCTCAGCATGTGCAGAATGCATGGCTAAAGGTATGTGTACAGCCTCGGACAAAACAGAGAAAATCATTGAAGCAGAGGCTAATACGAGTACATTATCTGTCGGCGAGACAGTATGGGTAGAAGGGCACAAGAACTTAGGGATAATTGCCGTTTTATTTGCCTATATCATGCCATTCCTGCTCATATTGCTTACAATGGTAATTGCCAGTCAATTCACCGAGAATGAATTGCTCGTCGGCACGATATCGCTATTGATACTGATTCCTTACTTCATAGTCATGCGATGCATGAAAGGCAGATTCAAGGCTAAATTCAAATTTTATGTTGTAAAATAACAAACTTTAAAGTTATGAACATAGTAATTACATCAATCGTGATTCTTGGTGCAATAGGGTGTTTATCTGCAGTGATACTCTATTTTGTAGCCAAGAAATTTAAAGTGGAGCAAGATGACCGCATCGACCAGATTGTGGAAGTTCTACCTGGAGCCAATTGCGGAGGTTGCGGTTTCGCAGGATGCCAAGGCTTCGCAACAGCTTGCGTCAAAGCGGGCTCGCTCGAAAACAAATTCTGTCCAGTAGGAGGTGCTCCTGTAATGCAGAAAGTTGGCAGCATTCTCGGTGTTGAAGCATCAGAAGTTGAGCCAATGGTAGCAGTTGTAAGATGTAACGGCACATGTGCAAACAGGCCAAAGACAAACACTTACGATGGAGCCAAAAACTGCCGGATAGCAGCTTCGCATTATGCAGGAGAAACAGCTTGCGGCTATGGATGTCTCGGATTTGGAGACTGTGCAGCCGCTTGCAATTGCGGAGCCATCAAGGTTAACCCAGAGACAGGAATTGTCGAAATCGACGAAGAGTTGTGCGTCGGTTGTGGTGCCTGCGCCAAGGCATGTCCTCACAATGTCATTGAAATCAGAAAGAAAGGTCTCAAAGGCAGACGGGTATATGTAGGTTGCGTAAACAAAGACAAAGGTGCTGTTGCCCGCAAAGCCTGCAAAGCTGCCTGCATTGGTTGTGGCAAATGCGAAAAGACTTGCCCATTCGGTGCCATAAAGGTCGAAAACAATGTTGCCTACATTGATTTCAACGTCTGCAAATTGTGCAGGAAATGCGTTGTAGAATGTCCTACAGGTGCAATCAAGGATGTCAACTTCCCTACTCCTCCAGTAAAACCAGCTCCAAAACCTGTCGAAGAGAAAAAAACAGTTGAAGAGGCAAAACCTGTTGAGCCAAAGGTTGAGGAGGTGAAAGTGGAAGAGGTAAAAGTGGAAGAAGTTAGAATCGAAGAGGTCAAGACCGACACACTTGACAATGGCAAAAAGCCTGATGCAGTAGAACAATCATTATTTTGATAATAAACATTCACGATATGAAAACATTTAAAATCGGTGGAGTTCATCCAAACGACTCAAAGCTTTCAGCATGTCAGCCTATCGAAGTCATGGGTCTGCCAGCAAAAGCAGTAATACCTTTGAGTCAACACATTGGGGCTCCTGCTACTCCGGTTGTGGAGAAAGGTGCTCATGTTGTTGTCGGGCAGCTTATTGCCCAGGGAACAGGGTTCATGAGTGCCAATATTCACTCGCCATACAGCGGAACAATCGAAAAAATCGACAATGCGGTTGATGCATGGGGGATGCCATGCAAATCAATCTTTATCAATGTCGAAGGCGATGAATGGGACGAGTCAATTGACAGGACTGACACAATAGTCCGCGCATTTGCCTATACTCCTGAAGAGATAGTCAAGAAAATCAGCGATGCAGGTATCGTCGGACTGGGTGGAGCCTGCTTCCCTACTCACGTAAAGCTGAGCATCAAAGCTCCAGCCAAAGCAGATGTCCTGATTGTAAATGGCGTTGAGTGCGAACCTTATTTGACATGCGACCACCGTCTTATGATGGAGCATGGAGAGGAATTGATGATAGGCATCAAGATTCTCATGAAAGCCATCAATGTTGACCGTGCCATCATAGGTATAGAATGCAACAAACCTGATGTGATAAAGCATCTCACAGACTTATCAATCAAGCATTTCGGAATAGAGGTATGTCCATTGAAGATGCACTATCCTCAAGGTGGAGAGAAACAGTTGATTGACGCCTGCATCGGTCGTCAGGTACCAAGTGGCGCTCTCCCTATCTCGGTAGGTGCCGTGGTTGACAACGTTGCAACATGCTATGCCGTTTACGAAGCGGTGCAGAAGAACAAACCTTTGATTGACCGTGTAGTCACTGTCACAGGCGATAAAATGAGTCATCCATGCAACCTGAAAGTGAGATTCGGTACTCCATTGAAAGACCTCATCGACAAAGCAGGAGGTCTTCCAACCGAAGGAGAATACAAAATGATAGCCGGTGGTCCAATGATGGGACGCTCGTTCTGCAATGCGGACTCTCCTTCATCGAAACGCACTTCTGGCATCCTGATATTACCCGAAGACAAGGCTCGCCGTGCTGAAGAAGAGAATTGCATAAGATGCGGAAAATGCATTGATGCATGTCCAATGGGGTTGGAACCTTATCTGCTCAGCCGCATCTCCGAAGTCAAGAATTGGGATCTCATGGAAGAGCACCATGTTATGGACTGCATAGAATGTGGTTGCTGTCTCTACACATGCCCTGCCAACCGTCCTCTCCTTGACTACATCAGGATGGGCAAACAGACTGTAGGTGGTATAATAAGAGCACGCGCTCAGAAAAAATAACAACAATAAAAGTTTAATAAAATGATAGTTTCACCATCACCACATATTCATAACAACGACAGTGTCCGCAAGGATATGCTCAATGTTTTGATAGCACTGATTCCTGCGTATATGGTAGCGCTCTATTATTTTGGATTCGGTGCATTATGTGTCAGTCTGATAGCAATCGCATCTTGTTTGCTCTGCGAATGGCTGATACAGAAATTCTTTTTAAAAAAACCATGTTCACTTGGCAATTGTTCTGCACTTCTGACAGGTGTTCTGTTGTCATTCAACCTACCTTCCAACTTGGATTGGTGGATTGTAGTTATCGGTGCTTTCGTAGCAATAGGAATTGGCAAGATGACATTCGGAGGTTTGGGCAACAACCCTTTCAACCCTGCACTTGTAGGTCGTGTATTCCTGTTGGTTTCTTTCCCTGCCCAGATGACTACATGGCCTCGTCCATTACAGGGATGCTGGATGAGATATACTGACGCTGAGACAGGCGCAACGTTCCTTTCAAAACTCAACGAAGGCGTAATAGAGCTTCCAAAATATACCGACATGCTTTTGGGAAACATAGGAGGCTCGTTTGGTGAGGTTTCAGCAATTGCCCTGCTGATAGGTTTCGTCTATCTGCTGTGTACCAAGACTATAACCTGGCACATTCCAGTATCAATCATTGTCACCGTATTTGCATTTACAGGCATTTACTACCTCTGCGGAGGCAACAATGCAGTAAGTCCTTGCGTTCATCTGCTTACAGGAGGTCTGTTGCTTGGTTCCATTTTCATGGCAACTGACTATGTAACATCACCAATGACTAAATGCGGACAGCTCATTTATGGTATAGGCATCGGTGTAATCACCTCAGTAATAAGGTTGTGGGGTGCATATCCTGAAGGAATGTCGTTCGCCATCCTCATAATGAATGCGGTCACTCCATTGATTAACCATTACGTACAACCTCATCGTTTCGGCGAAGTTGTAAAGAAATAAAGGAGGCAATAAGATGAAAAAATTAGAATCAACATTCTTGAATATGTTCTTGTCGCTGACTATCATTTCGTTGGTGGCAGGTGCAGGTTTGGCTCTCGTCAAGAACTTCACTCAACCTAAAATTGACGAAGCAGACCGCAAGAACCTTGAAGATGCAATAGCACTGGTATTGCCTGAAGGTGCAACTGTTGGCGAAGTTCAACAGGTTGACGGCAAGAACATCTACCCTGCGACTGATACAGAAGGCAAATTCTGTGCTGCAATTGAGGTTGAAACAGACGGCTTTGGCGGAAAAGTGAAAATGATGGTTGGCTTTGATGCAGAAGGCACACTCGTTGACTATTCTATTCTTGCATCTTCCGAAACACCAGGTCTCGGTGCAAAACTTGATACTTGGTTCAAGGAACGCAGCGACATCCGCGGTGCAAAGATAGCAGACGGCGAAGTCAAGGTATCAAAAGATGGTGGAAATTACGATGCCATCACTGCTGCAACCATTTCGTCAAGGGCATTTATGGTAGGCATCAACGATGCAATGAATACTTTCATAACAGTCCAAAGTACTTTTGCTGGAACAGCAACTGAAACGACAGAACCAGTTGCAGAACAACCATCTGACAGCACTTTGACTAATCAAACAGAGGAGGCTCAATTATGAACTATATTAAACCATTTGTAAATGGGTTGATTAAAGAGAACCCGACTTTTGTACTGATGCTCGGTATGTGTCCTACACTCGGTACAACCACTTCTGCATTGAACGGTATGGGTATGGGTCTTGCCACTATGGCAGTCCTGATATGCACTAACACACTGATTTCGGCATTGAAGAAACTCATTCCCGATGCAGTCCGCATTCCTTGCTATATTGTAGTAATTGCCGCTTTCGTGACGATTCTTGAAATGTTCATGAAAGCATACGTTCCTGCAATCTACGCCACTCTCGGACTCTTCATTCCGCTGATTGTCGTTAACTGCATAGTTTTGGGTCGTGCCGAAGCTTTCGCAGCTAAGAACAATCCGTTTGCATCGTTTATGGACGGATTGGGAATCGGTCTTGGTTTCACCTGTGCACTCACAATCATCGGTGCTGTCCGCGAATTTTTAGGAACAGGCTGCATATTCGGTACAACTGTCTTCCCAGAGCGCTTCGGTATCCTGATTTTCGTATTGGCACCAGGAGCATTTCTCACATTGGGATATTTAATCGCTATTATTAACAAAATCAGAGGAGTTAAATAAGTCATGAGAATATTTTTGCTTATTATTTCGGCTATATTGGTCAACAACATCGTGTTGGCCCAATTCCTGGGTATCTGCCCATTCCTCGGTGTATCCAAAAAGATTGACACCGCCCTCGGCATGAGTGCAGCAGTTGTATTCGTCATGCTGATTGCAACAATCTGCACATGGTTAATTTACACCTATATTCTTATTCCACTGCAGGTTGAATACCTTCAGACGATATCCTACATTCTTGTAATCGCATTCCTGGTTCAGATGGTTGACATCATATTGAAAAAGACATCGCCATCGCTTTATCAGGCATTGGGTGTATTCCTCCCTCTGATTACAACGAACTGCACAATCCTCGGTGTTGCCATCATGGTCATCCAGAAGAACATGAACCTTCTCGACAGTTCCATCTTTGCAATAGCAACATCACTCGGTTTTGGACTGGCATTGGTACTGTTTGCCGGCATTCGCGAGCAATTGGCACTGACAAAGATTCCAGACGGAATGAAAGGAATGCCAATAGCATTGGTTACTGCAGGTCTGCTTGCAATGGCATTTATGGGATTCTCAGGTGTTTGTTAAGACAATATGATACAATTCATTGCTAAACACAAGAAAACGTTCGAGGCGGTAATCTTTTTGGTACTGTTCTTTGTTATATTCATTCCTCTTTCGAATAGAATGGGTCTGAAGAACATGCTGAACACGATTATGCAGACTTCATACCATCTTCTACTCGAAACCTGCTTCTTCCTTATGGCAATCTGCGTATTGTCAGGTGCCTTGGGAAAACTTTTGGTCGAGTTTGGTGTTGTAAGGTTGCTCGAAAAGGTCCTCCGCCCTCTGATGAAGCCAATCTTCAATCTTCCCGGCGTGGCAGCTTTAGGGGCTGTGCTCACTTTCCTGTCCGATAACCCTGCTATCATTGCATTGGCAAAGGACAAGAATTTCAGCCGTTATTTCAAAAAATACCAGCTCGTTTCGCTTACCAATTTCGGTACAGCATTCGGTATGGGTCTTATAGTCATAGCCTTTATGGCTGGTCAGGGCTTTGGTGCAGGCGCAGGGGTAGGATTGTTTGGCGCAGTATGTGGATGCGTTGTATCTACACGACTGATGCAGAGATTCACGCTCAAGGCATACCCTGAATACGATTCTCCTGTTGATGTAGGATTGGCGACAGCAGCAGATATGCAGGAACTCAAAGAGGAAGAGAAGCAATCGACCTTCATCCGTGCATTGAACTGCATACTTGATGGTGGAAAGACAGGTGTAGATCTCGGTATGGCAATCATTCCAGGAGTTTTGATTATCTCGACAGTCGTAATGATGATGACTTTCGGTGCGAAAGGCGAAGGTGGTGAATATATTGGTGTTGCATACGAAGGCGTTCCGCTTCTGCCATGGGCAGCCGACAAGATTAACTTCGTATTCGACTGGCTGTTCGGCTTCAAATTCCCTCAGCTTGTCGCATTTCCTATCACCGCATTAGGCGCTGTAGGTGCAGCATTGGGACTTATTCCTGAATTCGTGGCAAACGGGTTTGTTGACGACAATGCCATAGCAGTCTGCACGGCAATCGGCATGTGCTGGTCAGGTTTCCTTTCCACACATACTGCCATGCTCGACTCACTTGGTTATCGTCATCTGATTTCCAAGGCAATCGGAGCTCACACTATTGGAGGATTGGTTGCAGGAATAGTTGCCCATTTTGCTTGGGTACTCGTATCATTATTTTAATTGATGCCGATATAAAACATTCAAAAGGCACGGCCAAGATTGCCGTGCCTTTTCTAAAAACAAAAAAACCGAAATGCAATACAGACGGATATTTATTGTAATCACAATATTATGTATGACTATTGCCTGTGCCAAAGGCGAAGACAACGATGGTCAGCGTGAAGAGATGGTCGGTGGCCAGGAATACATTACAGGTGTCGAAATGCCTGACTCCGCAATGTTTTGCGGTAAGGCATACTATTTCGACGACCCAGACATGCGTGAACGTATGGACAGAGAGATGACAAGCTTCAAATACAACCACTTGACATCAATCATTATTTACAAGAAATTTCCACGATACGGCGAACGGATAAAAAGAATTCTGAAGGAAAATGGAGTTCCCGAGGATTTCGTCTATCTGTCAGTAATAGAAAGCAATTTCAATGAGAATGCCCGTTCTGGCGTAGGAGCTGGCGGATTCTGGCAATTCATGGAAAGCACAGCCCGACTTTATGGTCTGGAAATATCAGAAACCGTTGACGAACGCTACGACCTTGACAAAGCGACCGTAGCAGCCTGCAAATACTTCAAGGAGTCATACAATAAATTCGGCGACTGGATGGCTGTAGCAGCCTCCTACAATGCCGGAATGGGCAGGATAAGCAGTTTCATGACACAACAGCACGAGACTGACGTCATGAAGCTCTGGATGACAACCGAGACATGCCGCTATCTTTTCCGGATTCTTGCAGCCAAAATGTTCATCGAAGAGCCATGGCGGTATGACTACTATATCAACGAAAAAGACCGCTATCATGAGATTGAGACAAGGGAAGTTGAAGTCAACTGCTCAATATCAAGCCTTCAGGAATGGGCAAAGGATCATGACGCATCTTATCGCGAACTGAAAATGCTAAACAGATGGCTTACCAAGTCAAGCCTCGCAAACAAAAAAGGAAAAACCTATAAAATAAAATTAAACGCAAAGACAAAATAACAGTCTATACCAGAAAAGACAAAAAACGGCAGCATTATGAAAACAAGGATGTACATACTGATTTGTTTGCTATTCTTAGGAATATTTCCAGCAAATGCACGTTTTATGCTGAATATTCGCCCACATAAATCAAAAATAGGCGAAAATGGAGAATTGCTGGTTTACTGCGAAGTGCATAACGGCGACACAATGCCTGTCTTCGACATCTGGCAGATGTGGTGCTATCCAAAGCACAAGATGACCAAACGTCAAGAGAAACAGTACTGGCGCATGGTGCGTGACGTGAAAGTGGCTTTGCCTGTGGCATACTACATCAAAGGCGTCATAAGGAACACAAACGACACACTGATGAAAATGAGCACCAAAAAGGAAAGAGACAAATATATGGCACATTTCGAGAAAAGAATCTACAAGGAGAATTACGACGCAATGAGCGAACTTACCCTTCGTCAGGGAATGCTCGTAATGCGACTCTTGGACCGAGATATTGACCAGACATCATACGAACTGATAAAAGCCTACCGTGGTTCGTTCAGGGCTGGATTCTACCAACTGTTCGCCAAACTGTGTGGCGCAAACCTGAAAGTGAAATTCGGTGATGCAAAAGAAGATCCTATTTACGAAGAAATCATCAACCTCGTTGAGGCAGGACAGATATGACGACAGCAGGCATGTTTACAGACAGCGAAATATTGGAATATCTTCAAGGCAGTAACGAGAAGGAACTATTTGACAAGGCATACAGATGCCTTGCCGAAGGGTTAGGAACGACAGTATTGTACAGAGGTCTGATTGAAATCTCAAACTACTGCCGCAACAACTGCCTATACTGCGGCATACGCGCAGGGAACACCTCGGCATCGCGCTATCGCCTGGACAAAAAGGAGATACTCGGGTGCTGCAAGCGTGCAGTCGAATCAGGATATGGCACCTTCGTTCTCCAGGGAGGCGAAGACAACAGGCATAGCATTGAATGGCTTGAGAACCTGGTGAAAACCATTCATTCAGAATATCCCAACCACACAATCACATTGTCATTAGGCGAAAAGTCAAAAGACGATTACATACGACTATACGAAGCCGGTGCACGAAGATACTTGTTGAGGCACGAAACCGCCACACGCCAGCACTATTACCAATTGCATCCTGACAGCATGTCGTTTGAAAACAGGATGGAATGTCTACGCAACCTCAAGGAGATAGGATACGAGACAGGTGCTGGAATGATGATTGGCTCGCCTTATCAAACCTATAACCACCTGCTTTCCGATTTAAGGTTTTTAGAGAATTTTCAACCCGATATGGTAGGTGTCGGACCATTCATAAATGCTGACAATACACCTTTTTCAGACTATACGAACACACTGCTCGCTCCAGACGACGAAGCAAGCGTACGGCTGACATTGAGAGTCATAGCCCTCGTGCGGCTGCTCGTTCCGAAAGCAAACATACCTGCAACCACTGCCCTGTTCACCCTCGGCAAGTCCATCACGATGGACGAATGTGTCAAAACAGGAGCAAACGTCCGCATGTTCAATGTCTCGCCAGAAAATGCGAAGGAAAAATACAATATCTATAACGGAAAATCTGACGGAAAATGAAAAAACTTGTAATATTCGATTTGGACGGCACATTGCTCAACACATACGCTGACATAGCAGCTGCCACCAACCATGCGCTCAGGCTGAGAGGATACCCTGAACATTCTGTAGCTGTGATTAAAAGTTTTGTTGGCAATGGCATAAACAAACTGTTTGAACGTGCATTGCCCGAAGGTCACAAACACGAGTTTCTCGAAATAAGACGCGATTTCATACCTTTTTACAACGAACACGGCACAGAATTGACGTTTGTGTTCGACGGAATGACCGAATTATTAGAGAAAATACAGTCAGAAAACATCAAAATCGGTGTAGCATCCAACAAATACGAAGAGGCTACAAAGCATTTGATGAAGCACTTCTTCCCAACCATAAACTTCACTGCAGTGATAGGACAACGCGAAGGAATACCTACAAAACCAGACCCTGGAATAGTGTTTGAAATAATGAAAACCGCAAAGGTAGAGGACTCCTCAGAAGTCCTTTATATAGGTGATTCAGAGGTAGATATGCAGACGGCAAAGAACGCAGGCGTTGATGTCATTGGCGTAAGTTGGGGATGCAAGACACGAGAGCAGCTCGAAAGCCATTCACCTCTGACGGTTGTTGACAAAGCAGACGAAATCAACGGCTTCATTAGTTAAATAAATACAAATAGACAAAAAAATAAAATATTTTACAGAAATAGTGCTTCTATGTCAAAAAAATAAACTATATTTGCAACGGCTTTTGTGAAAAAAGTAACTACCATGAAAAGAATTGTATTTTTAACTGTCATTTCGCTCATGTTCATGTCGGACATTAAGGCAGATCCCAAGTTTTCATACTATAAGGGATCCTCGTCAGAATTACGTGAACGACAAAGGGAAATGGATCTCAACAGGCAGTTCAACATTCAATACAACAATCGAGTTCAGATGAACAATGGGTTGTCGTACGATTTCAATTACGAATCAGCGACAAAGCCAGTCATGCAATCCTCATACCAATATGTAAATCAATCCACTGACATTCACGGTTCGTGGTACACAGCCTCGGAAGCAGGAGGAGGAGGCGGCGGCGGCGGAAGCTTCAATGCAATCCAAACGGGAAACAACAACTCATTTGCGAGAGATATGGTGAATACGGCAAAGAACATATTCAGTAGTTCCCAATCAGCAACAATGAATACCGATTTGTCAAGTTTCAATGGCGAAGCTGGCGAAATAGATGAAAGCTTCGGGGGATTCACAGGATTCGGCTCTATAGCTAATCTCGTCGGACTTAACGAAGGAATGAATTGGGCAAATGATGGTGGTTTTGATGGACCAGCCCCTCCAAGCGATGGCTGTCCTATTGGTGATGCATTATTGCCATTGGGACTGATGGCTCTGGCATTTTCATTAATGAAATTCAGAAAGAAATGAATTGTCTTGCACTGTAAATTGTTGACCATACTATACAAACGAGCAGTCTTTGTAAATGTAAAGACTGCTCGTTTCATTTCAGTCACTCCATCGCAACTACAGTGTAGTTTCATGATTTAACCCAAATCGGTCATTAGAATTTTCCAGTGTTGTAATGACCGATTTGGGTTTAATTCACGCAAATATTTTCGCCATTATTTTACCCCATCCACCCCCAAAAGCGTCTCAGTGTCTCAGACTCACAAGACACAATCAATCAGACGATTGAATCAAAATAGGCCATTAGAAATTCTTACGGGCTGAAAGCCCAACGACAAATTAGCATAGGGCATCGCCCTATGATTCACGAACGTATATACAAATTACGCCGCAACGCGGCAAAACAACGTTGTTATGCTGCGTTGCAGCGTGTTGTCTGCGATTGCATATTACCTATGGCGATGCCATAGGCTATAATGTCAAGCTCCTTCAGAGCGAATGACCGATTTGGGTAAAATTACACATCATGCAAGAACAGTAGCCTCATCTGCCGCCACCTATAGCATGGTAGAGATTGACGTTTGCAAGGCGGCAGTTATATATATTGCGAATCTGTTCAATCTGCGAATCAAGCAGATTGTTCTGCGCAATTAGGACCTCAAGATATGTTCCAACACCAAGATCCATTTTGGTCTGTGTCGCATCAAAGGCACGTTGGAGTGCTGTTACCTCTGAATCATATTCAGCGACTTTCTGCTGATACTTTCTGCGGGCAGCAATAGCATCATTAACCTCAAGACCAGCCTTCATCAAAGCATTTGCATAAGCATACTTCGACTCCTCAAGTTTGCTTTTCGACACACGCACCTCGACTATGTTTCGTCCAGAATTGAAAATAGGCTGCAAAAGAGACCCTACAGCCTCGAAAACGAACCCGCCTGACAATATCATACCTGCATTACCAGAAATGGTGATAGAGGGGCAGCAATTCGCCCTGGCAAGATTCACACCATAGAATGCCTGTTCCAGTTCACGCTCCATGGCACGGACATCCGGACGATGACGTAAAGACTGTAGGTTGACCGACTCGACACCCAAACTGCCGATGTCAGCAGCAATGCCGTTGAACTGCAACTCAACAGAATCGCAGCACAGCAGTTTTCGCAAGGCATTATCCGTCTGAACCATGGCAAGCTCAATATCCTTCTTCTGCGCACGTGCAGCATAATAACTTGCCTCGAATTGCGACACGGCAGCCTCATCGGACGAGCCTGCTTCTTTCAATGCACGCATAGTCTCGACCGACTTACGTCTTGTATCAATAGCCAAATCAATCACTTTCATCTGACTATTGAGCATGTCACGCATATAATACAGTTGAGCAACAGCAGCAACAAGTTCGGTCCTTGCCGCCTGCTCGTAATCCAGCATTTCCGATTTCAACGCATTGGCTATCCGCTTACGGTTGGTCAGGCGCCCGAATATGTCAATTTCCCACGACGCCTGCGCAAACGAGAAATTCAGTTGTCCGGCAGCACCTGCCGACTGATATGAAACTCCCGGAGCGGCATAAACCGAAGGAATATATGCCAATTTGGTACCAAGCAACTGTGCCTCAGCCTGAACTACATGTTCGTGAGCAATCTTCAAATCATAATTATTATGCAACGCAACAGCGATAAGACCACACAACTGAGGGTCAGTGAAAACATCAGTATATGCAGGCACCGATATTGTATCAGCCGAAACAGTCTCAGATTTATATTTGCCGTAAATGCCACACGACTGGACAGCAAACATCACTGCAACAAAAAACAGGGGAACAATCTTTTTCATTTCGATATGCATATAATTTATTCTTCTTCAATATTTTCAATAGGTTTGATTTTCTCCTGCAATGATTCAAAGACCACAAACAGGGCAGGAGTCAGGAACAACAGTCCTATGCACCCGATAATCATTCCGAAAACAGCTCCAACTGCTAAAGAAATATTTCCCATTGCACCAGCACCTGTAGATACAAGCAGAGGCAAGAGACCAATAACCATAGTACCGGCAGTCATCATGATAGGACGTAGACGCGCCTTGGCTGATTCGAGTGCAGCATCGTGTATGGAAAGTCCCTCTTTGCGTTTCTGCAGAGCAAATTCGACAATGAGGATTCCTGTCTTCGAAAGCAATCCAATGAGCATTACGACACCTGTCTGGAGATAAATATTGTTGTCAAGCCCGAAAATCCATGTGAACATATAAGCACCCATCACGCCCGCAGGGACAGTGAGCATTATCGAGAAAGGCACAATATAACTTTCATACAGAGCCGATAGTATGAGATAAATAAGCAATGCCGAAATGGCGAACATAAGTCCCATATTTCCACCGTTGCTCTCCTCACGAGCCATACCACCAAATTCGAAAGTGTAGTCAGAAGGCAAGATCTCGTCAGCGACCTCCTGCGTAGCACGGAGCACATCACCAGTAGATGCACCTGCAGCAGGCGAAGCATTGACAAGTATTGAATTCAGCATATTGAAACGTTTAAGCGTTGACGAACCATATATCTTCTTGAGGGTAAGGAAATTCGAAAGAGGAGCAGAGCCTCCGTCAGGAAGTGCGATTGCCATCTGGTTGAGCGAGAATTCATCTTTGTGAGATTCAGGAGTACCTTGCACCATAACCTTATAAATCTTGCCGTACAAATTGAAATCACCAGCGTATGTTCCACCACAATAAGCAGAAAGCGTACCGAGGACATCGTTTGCCGTAAGTCCAGCATTGTGACACTTAGGAATATTTATATCCACAAGCCATTGCGGATTGTCGAGCGAGAACGAAGTATAGGCAGCAGAAACCTCAGGACGTTGCGAAAGGGCATCGACAAACTGCTGAGTATATGTCAGAAATTCAGTCATGTCGCCACCGTTTTTGTCCTGAAGGTTGATTTCGGCATCAGCCGTCGTTCCATAGCCAGGAATCATAGGCAAGACAAAAGGAATGATTGTGGCATCAGGATATTTATCGTTCAAGGTAGCCAGTTTTGCAGCCAGAGCCATCAATGATTTTGAATCACGTTTTCCCCAGTCGGTCATCTTAAGGATGAAAGTACCAGCCGATGACATCTGTCCAGCCGAAAATGCATAGCCATTGATATTGGATGTACATTCAACATCGTCAAAGCCCATAATCTCGTCAGAAATCTGGTTCATGGTCTTCTCGGTAATGGCAAGCGAAGTAGATGGCGGCAATATGACATCGCAAAGCACCATACACTTATCCTCCTGAGGAACGAAACCCTTTGGTGTTGAACTCATAATCCAAGCCATCAAGACAACAGTCAAAACAACAATTGCAAAACCTATCCATCTATGCTTGATAAGAGGTTTTATACCATTCTTGTATTTCTCGGACCACTTTTCGAAAGCAACGTCAAAACCATCAGAAAAGCGTTTATACCATCCTTTCTTAGTCCCCTCAGGTGCATTTTTCTTCGGTTTAATCAGGATAGCACACAATGCAGGCGAAAGCGTCAAGGCATTAAGAGCAGATATGCCAACGGCAACTGCCATTGTCAAACCGAACTGACGGAAAAATACACCATTCGTGCCACCCATCATCGACACAGGTATGAACACCGCCATAAATACCAAGGACGAAGTGATTACGGCAGTCGTTATCTCGGACATTGCATCTATTGCCGCTTTCATCGGAGATTTATAACCTGCATCAAGTTTCTCGTGCACAGCCTCGACCACCACTATCGAGTCATCGACAACCGTACCAATCACCAGAACCAATGCGAAAAGCGAAATAAGGTTTATCGAAAAACCAGCAACCTGCATGAAAGCAAACGTACCTATCAGAGAAACAATGATTCCCACGAATGGGATAATTGTAGAACGGAAATCGTGAAGAAAAAGCAAGACTATAAGAATGACAAGCAATATAGCCTCATAAAGAGTTTCCAATACATTGTCGATTGACGCATATAGGAAATCATTGGTATTCATAAGACTATTGATTTCAATACCAGGAGGCAACTGTCCCTTTGATTGTTCAAGACATTCAGCCACGGCATTGTTCACTTCAGTAGCATTGGAACCTGCAGTCTGATACAACATACAAAGTGCGCCAGGATGACCATTGACACTGCAAGAGAAAGCATAATGCTCGGTACCAAGTTCTACATCAGCCACATCCTTCAACCGGAGTATTTCGCCATTAGATGTCGAACGTATTATTATATTCTCAAATTGTTCTACCGACTGCAAACGTCCACGAAACACCATAGTATATTGCGTAGTCTCCTTGGAGTTGTCTCCAAAAGTACCAGTAGCGGCCTCTATGTTCTGTTCAGCCAATGCTGCAGTGATATCCGACGGATTGACATGATAAGCCGCCATAATGTCCGGTTTCATCCATATACGCATCGAATATTCGGCACCAAACATCTCGAATTTACCGATACCTGGTATGCGCATAATCTTCGGTTTTAGGTTTATGCTGAGATAATTGGCAAGAAACTGGCAATCATACTGGTCATCGGTCGATGAAATGGCAAATATCTGCAGAATGGAATTCTGCTGTTTCATAGTCTGAATACCATTCTGACGTACCTCGGCAGGCAACATTGGAGTAGCCTTGGCAATACGGTTCTGCACATTGACAGCAGCCTGGTCAGGGTCAGTGCCCTGCTTGAAATATATCATAATGTCAGCATTGCCATTGTTGGTAGCCGTTGACACCATATACATCATATTTTCAACACCATTGATCGCCTCCTCAAGAGGTGCAATAACCGATTTCTGGACTGTGGATGCAGATGCACCATAATACGAAGTTGACACACTGACAGTAGGAGGAGCAATATCAGGATACTGCTCCATAGGAAGTCCCAGCAATGAAATGATACCGACAACGATGATGACAATCGAAATCACCGAAGAGAGTACCGGACGTGAGATAAACGACTTGAGCTGCATAATCATTCAACAGGTTTAATTTCGGTATTATTCTCCATTTTGCGGACACCCTCGACAACTATCCTGTCGCCTTCATTCAATCCTTCGAGAACCACATAATTGTTTTCATCAGCACGATAAACATTGACCATGACAGATTCGGCAAAAGTCTTTCCATTCTCCTCTCGAAGACGATAAACGTATGTCTTGTCTTGGATCTCGAACGTTGCAGTGCGAGGTATCGTTATCGCATCTGGAGCACTGTATGGAATAAGCACGACGGCACTTCCACCCGCAGCAAGAATAGACTGTGGGTTCTCGTATGCAATACGTACACTTATACTGCCAGTTGACTCATCAATTATTCCTGACACAGTTTCCACTTTTCCTTTATGATTATAAACCGACCCGTCGCTCAATCTAAGCTGGCACTCAGGCAAAATGCCAATTGCCTCAGTCTTGGAATCAAAACCTTTCATCAGACGGATATACTCAGTCTCAGAAATAGAAATGTAGGCATAAACCACCGAATTGTCGCTGACAACAGTAAGTGGTTCTGAAATCGAAGGACCAACCAAAGCACCCTGTCTATGATATATATTTCCAACCACACCGTCACTCGGAGCCTTCACTACCGTATAACCAAGGTTGGTGCGTGCAGCTGAAAGCACAGACTGAGCTTCGGCAAGTGCAGCCTTGGCCCTGTCAAGATCGTTCTTTGCGACATCGTACTGGTTTTTGGAAATAATTCCCTTGTCAAGCAACTGTTTTTTTGCCTGTTCCTGAATTTTTGCCGATTCCAACAAAGCATTTGCACTCTGCACACTTGCCTGAGCAGAACGAAGCTGAGCATTGAGATTATCCTGCGCCAATACAAACATACGCTGTCCTTTCTTGACTCTGTCGCCCTCTTTCACAAGCACCTGTTCAAGCAAAGCCTCGACCTGTGGAACCACATTAATATCCTGACGGCCCTTGAGTTGAGCAGGATATTCAAAAACAACCATACATGAATCCTTGCGAATGGTCATGACCTTTTTCTCAGGAATCTCCTCATTCTGCTGACTGTTACCACAACCGCAAAACAGCATTGCTGCCAAAGAAACAAACAAAAACAATTTTTTCATATTAATCTTTCAGTTATTTTTTCTGCAAGTTCCAAATAATACCTTCCTGCCAATCCATTAGGGTCAAACGAGATAGGAGCCCCATTGTCGCCACTCTCGCAAACCGATTGGATAAGCGGTATCTGAGCAAGAAGAGGGACATTGAGTTCCTCAGCAAGTTTACGACATCCTCCATTGCCAAAAATATAATACTTCTCGTCAGTATGGGCAGCAGGGGTGAACCATGCCATATTCTCGACAAGTCCCAATATCGGAATATTGATTTTCTCGTTCTTGAACATATCAATGCCCTTTCGTGCATCTGCCAAAGCCACCTGCTGAGGAGTGCTGACAACTATTGCTCCAGTAAATTGCAAAGCATCGACTAAAGTCAGATGAATATCTGAAGTTCCAGGAGGCATATCAACGACAAAATAATCCAATTCACCCCAATTTGCATCATTTATCATCTGACGGACTGCATTTGAAGCCATTGCACCTCGCCATACGACTGCACTGGCAGGATCGACAAAAAATCCTATTGAAAGAATTTTTATGCCATATTGCTCTATTGGTTCAATTATAGAACGACCATCTTCAGCAATAGATGCCATCGGATGAGCATCCTCAAGATTAAACATTTTAGGAACTGAAGGGCCGAAAATGTCAGCATCCAACAACCCTACACGATAGCCGAGATTGCAAAGCGACATAGCGAGATTTGCAGCAATTGTCGATTTACCAACACCACCCTTGCCTGACGAAACAGCAATGATATTGCGAACTCTTGCCATAGGATTTTCCTGTTCCTTAACTTCAGGCTGAGGAAAAGACGGAACAATTGTAACATTGACTTCGTCCGAAATGTAAGTATGAACCGCCTGAGTTGCAGCCTTGATAACTGATTTAGCAAATGGGTCATTCTGCTTAGGAAATACAATTGAAAATGAAAGATCGTTGCCATCAATTCGGATATCATCTGCGACCATTCCAGCCTCAACAAGACTCTTGCCATTGCCTGGATAGCGTACGTGTCCGAGTGCCTCTTTAACTTGATTTGGATACATAATATAGGTATTTTATTTTGGATGCAAAGTTACAAATAATTTTCTTAGCAGCAAACTAATATACGACAAAAAATTATATGCCAAAAGGGAAATTGGCATATAATTTCTTTGGAAATAAATATTCTATTAAATGATAACCCTATATGGAGTGTAAGTCTGAGCACCCGAAATGGAAACAGCACGACGGAAATATCCTACCATCGATGGGGACAGATAACGAAGCCCAGCATATTTTGTCATCACCATACGCAATGCCTTATCCTCCTCAGTTTCATTCAACAACTTGAGCAAAGTCTCTGAGAAATCTTTTTTCTTTGGATATTCTGTGACTGAATAATTATCGGTGAGATGAGCTTTTTCTGCAGCAAGCGCCACAGCATCGTCCAACGTTCCGAGACAATCAACCAATCCGCGATCCATCGCATCCTGTCCTAACCAAACCCTTCCTTCGGCTATTGCACGGACAGAATCACCAGCAAGCTTTCTGCCTTCAGCAACACGTGAGACGAAAGTGTCATATCCGCGATTTATATAACGCTGGAAAATAGCCTTCTCAGAATCAGTGAACGGACGATTGAGGGTACCCAAATCAGCATATTCTGAAGTTTTCACACCATCAAAAGAAACGCCAACCTTTTCGAACGTTCCAGCAAAACATGGAATGACACCAAAAATTCCGATGGAACCGGTCAAAGTTGTAGCATCAGCCAGAATAGTATCGGCACAACAGCTCATGTAATAACCTCCTGATGCCGCATAATCGCCCATAGAGACAATCAAAGGCTTTTTCATCTTCAATCTTTTAGCCGCATACCACATCTGTTCAGAGCCGAAAGCCGAACCACCTGGTGAATTAACCCTAAGCACAACCGCTTTAACCTTATCGTTTTCAGACAATTCTTTGAGTTGCTTTACAATATCCTTGCTTTCTATTCCGTCAGAAGCTCCTCCGTCAATCTCGCCCATCGCATAAAGGATTGCCACCTTATTGCCAGAGGTTGATTCGTCCGACTCGACCTTACACATTTTCGAATGGCTCACGAACTTTGGTTTTGACTTTATCAGTTTCCTGAATACTGAATCCATATCCTGTTCATAAATCAGTGAATCGATTAAACCGTAGGAAACCGCAATATCAGATTGAGCAAAAGCATATCCATTATTTGCGAAAGATAGAACAGAATCGACAGCAACATGTCGGTCAGCAGCAATGTCAGAAACAATGTGATTCCAAATCCCCTCAGAAAGCACTGTCATCTGCAAACGGTTAGCATCAGACATCTTTTCCAATATGTATGGTTCGACTGCCGATTTGAATGTACCGACCTTGAATACCTGAATTTCGACACCCAATTTTTCAAGAGCTTTCGAGAAAAACACATTCTGCATGGATATTCCGACAAGCGAGACCATTCCCTGAGGATTCAGGTAAACGCGGTCGGCAAGCGACGAAAGCCAAATAGTACCTTGCGTATAATTGTCGGCATAAGCAACAACAGGTTTACCAGACTTCTTGAATTCAAGAATAAGCAACCGGAGTTCTTCAATAGTAGCAGGCGAAGCTGTAAACTCTCCACACTTCAGATACAAAGCCTTAACCTTTTCATTTCGAGCCGCAACACGCAAATTCCTTCTTACATCAGAAATAGAAATAGTTGATGTCATAGACGAAAAAGCCGAGTTCATCGAAAACAACTCGGACAAATTCTCCTCAGGAACATAATCAACCATCGACCCTTTCAAGTCCAAACGATAGACTGAATTGTCGGTCAAAGGAACAGAAGCATCCTTCATAGAGAAAGAAGCAACAATAGAAACTAAAAATATCAACGAGAAAATCGTCTCGATAACACCAAACAGTATGAGTCCAACGATAACTGCACCTACTGATTTCCAAAAATTCCTCATATACAATAAATTTAAATTACCCTAATCAAAGTCAACCCATCCCTCAATGGCAAAATGACAGTCTCAAAACGAGAATCGTTCGCTACAAAGTCATTGAAATCCTTGATTGAAACGGTTTGTCTATCCGAAGCAGGAGGATTGGGGATAAGCACCTTACCATCCCACAAAGTATTGTCCGCCAGAACTAAAGAGCCAGAGTGCATGCGAGGCAACAGAAGTTCGAAATACTGTCTGTACAATCGTTTGTCAGCATCGATAAAAGCCAAATCATATTGTCCGGAAAGCGTTGGTAATATTTCCAACGCATTACCAATCATAAGATTTATTTTCCGTCCGTAAGATGCAGTCGCAAGCTGCTTCCTGATGAAATCCTCCATTTCATCGTTAATTTCTATAGTGGTCACAGTTCCATCTTCTGGCAATCCTTCAGCCATAGCAAGAGCAGAATAGCCAGAGAAAGTACCCAATTCGATCACACGTCTTGCACCAGTGAGTTCCACCAGCATTTTAAGCAGACGTCCCTGCAAATGTCCAGACATCATACGCGGATTTGTGGTGTAAAGGGCAGTTTCGCGAAATACTGTCTTCAATACATCTGGTTCTGCATCAATATGCGACAGAATATAACGGTCGATATCATCACTACTATATGTCATTTCATTTGTATATTAATGTAGAGAGGTCAGAAAACATTGATTGAGCAGTACTCATGATTGATTCAGACGTGTAGGTATCAATCTCAGCCAAAATATCCTCGGACGACCGCAAAGGCTCGTTATGCAATACAGTCTTTGAGATTCCCAAAATATAAGACTCTACATTCTGACGAGAGATAAGCACCTGCCCACGAAGTTGACGCTTAGCCACAGCAAGCACATGATCCGACAACTGGTTTTCGCAAATCCGTTCAAGACACTTAAGGCTCAACCGATGTGCCTTTTCAAAATTACGTTCATCGCAACCGAAATACAAAGTCCAGACGCCAGTGTCAGTATATCCAGTCAACGAACTTTCGATTGTATAGCAATAACCATATTTCTCGCGAACCGCCATATTCAAAAGCGAACTCATATTTGGACCGCCCAATATATTATTGAGTAACACCATTTTATAACGTTCCGGCGAAACCTGCTGAGGGGTAGATGTGCCAATGATGCAATGGACCTGATTTGTATCCTTTTCAACCGTATGACTGAATGCGAAAGGAATTATCGATTGAGCAGCACGCGACGACCATCCGGACGCAGACGAAAAATATTTCTCTACCTTCCTCACCAACCAATCTTCAGACATTGAACCAAGCGCAAACAATAAAATCCTGTTCGCAGTATAGCACCTGTCAGTAAAACTTTTCATACGCGCAGAATCAAAAGATTCGAGCGAGTTCTCAGTACCGAGAATCGGACGCCCTATAGATTGTCCCCTGAAAAGTTTTTCATCGAATTCATCGAAGATAAGTTCAGAAGGGGTATCTTTATAACTATCGATTTCATCGAGGACTACGAGACGTTCTTTTTCAAGTTCAGATTCTGGGAAAGTAGAATTCAGCACAAGGTCAGCCATGAGTTCTATGGCACGTTCGGAATATTCCACTGGGAGAACCGAATAAACGTATGTATCTTCCTTTGTCGTATATGCATCCATTTGTCCCCCTACAGATTCCAAATAATTGATGATTTGGTACGGACGTCTGCGTTTGGTACCTTTGAACATCATATGTTCTACAAAATGCGCCATTCCGTTCTCATCAGCCTGTTCATCACGTGTTCCAACATCAATTGCAACTCCTATATACGCAACAGGCAATTCCCTGTGTATATGAAGAATACGAATACCATTCGAAAGTGTATGAATCGTTTGCATTTACGGTATTAAAAATTTTCGCAAAGTTACAATATTTTTTTTGATTATGTGGATTTTTTATTGTAAATTTGCAGACTATTTTTACAATGATGAATAAACTCGCCAAAATATTGTTTATCATAGCGATAGGAATATCGTTCTGCACCTGCTCAACACAAAAGAACACAGGTGCCACACGTTCTTTTCATCAGACAAAATGCAAATACAACATTGATTTCAATGCAATGAATTCGTACAAAGAGGGGATGAAAAAACTCAACTCCAGCGACAATGACGATTACACGCATAGAATCAAAATGTACCCAATCTCAAACATAGCGAATCAGGAACTGGCAAAGTCGGAAATGGACGTGGTAATTCTGAAATGCAGAAAAGCAATTAAGACACATTCAATCACACGCAAGCCCAAAAAAGACATCAAACGTTCGAAAGACGAAAAATATATGTATTTCTACAATCAGGAGGAATACATTCAAGGGGTAAAAGACGCCTGGGTTCTGTTAGGAAAAGCAGAGATTCACAAAGGCGATTTCATGGGGGCTATAGCCACATTCAATTACATATTGCGCCACTACCCTTCCGACAAGATTGTCAATTGCAGGGCAAAAATATGGCAAGCAAGAGCATACGCTGAAGCAGGATGGCTGTATGAAGCACAGCAGGAATTCGAGTCAATCAAGCCTGACGAAGTGAACTACAAGGTAATGCCTGAATATACAGCAACGAAGGCTTTTCTGCTGCTCGAAGCAGGCGAAGACAATGAAGCCATACCGTTCCTCGAATCAGCCATCCGCAATGAGAACGACAGATATCTCAGAGCAAGATGGAACATGCTTATCGGCCAGATATTGTTTGGGCAAGGCAAAAAGAATGAAGCCATTCCATACCTGAAAGAGGCCGTCAAAAAGTCCCAATCCTATCAATTGGAATTTAATGCCAAAATAATGCTGCTACAAAGCGAAGGAAATGGCAACAGCCTGAAAAAACTCGATAAAATGGCAAAAAATTACAATAACAAAGATTATCTAGATCAGGTCTATTGTGCAATCGGAAATATTCACCTCGCAAACGGAGACACAGCGAAAGCGCTCGAAGCATACAAGCAAGGTGTCGAACAATCCACAAAGGATGGTGTTGAGAAAGCCACAGTCCTCATCACTATGGGCGATATTTACTACAAGCAAAAAGCGTATAGCAATGCACAACCATGCTATTCAGAAGCAGCAAACCTCATAGACAATACGCACGATGACTATAGACGTGTCTCAAAACTCGGGCAAACTCTTGACCAGTTCGTCCTATACCACAACACCATAACCTTGCAAGACAGTCTGCAATATTTATCAACTCTGTCTGAGCCCGAACAACGCGCAATCATAGATGAAGTGATAAAAGTACAGAGAGCAAAAGACAGCATTGAGGCTCAAAAATTAATAGATGCCGAGACTAAAGGATTTCAAGAATCCGTTCGTCCCGACATGAACATCCGAACAGGAAATCAGGAATGGTATTTTTACAACCAGCAATTGATAGCAAAAGGGAAAACACTTTTTACAAACAAATGGGGAAACAGAGTGTTGGAGGACGACTGGAGGAGAAGCTCGAAATTCGTTGTCGGCAATTCCGCGATGACGGATTCAGACAATCAACAAAACAGCGACAAGAAAAACGATAAAGAAAGCAAGGAAGGCGAAGAAATCAAAGAAAATGAATTATATGATCCCGATTTCTATTTTGCACAAATTCCGCAGACACCTGAAGACATCGAAAACTCCAACATGCTTATCAGCGACGCAATGTACAAACTGGCAACTCTATATGATGAAAAATTGGAAGAATACGAATTGTCAGCAGAAGAACATGAACAATTCCAAAACAGGTTTCCTAAAGACAAGATGAATATAGAGTCACTTTATGCTTCGTACCGTTTGGGATTAAAACTGAACGATGAAGAAATGACGGAACGCTACAGGAACGAAATAGTCAGGCGCTATCCGCAATCCACTTATGCTTTAGTACTCACAGACAGCAATTATGTAACTCGCACAAAAAAAATGCTAATCATCGAAGACTCGATTTACCGAAATACATACAAAGCATTCACCGAAAACAATTTTGCAAAAGTAAGGTCGGATTATCAAATGATGCTGAAAAATTACCCAACGTCATCACTCATTGACCGGTTTGCATTTTTGAATACGCTAACTATTGGCAAAAGCGGCAATTCCGAATCGTTTGCCGCTGAACTTGAAAATTTGGTCAGCAAATATCCCGATTCACAGGTAGCGCCAGCCTGCCGCGACATTTTGGCATTGATGAATCAAGGAGAAAAAGCAAAAAGAGGAACTGACACAAAAGCTTTGACGGAGATGAGAGAGAAAAATGATGAAGAAGAAAAAGATAAAGCACAAAGAGAATTCACCAGAATTGACGATTCAAAACATGCGCTAATCATAGTATTGGAAGGCAAGACCAAGAAACAGGCAAATACAATTCTATACGACGTTGCAGCCTACAATTTCACCAGATTCATGGTGAATACATACGACCTTGAATCAAGAGTAATAGACGGCAATGAAACCATCATTGTTTCAGAATTTGAATCAAGGACAGGTGCAGAGTGGTACTATAACAAACTGATGACCGAATCTACGATACGAGGGTCGCAAATGGTAATTATATCAGTTGACGACCTGGGCATTATCGGAAAAATAAGAACACTTAACGAATACCTACAGAAACAGCCATGAAAAAGCTATTGTGGATTGATGACGAAATTGAGCTTCTCAAACCATATTGCATTTTTTTGAAAGAGAAAGGATATGAAGTGGAATGCTGCTGCAGCGGAAATGACGCATTGCAAATATTGGCAGCTAACCACTACGACATCATTTTTTTAGACGAAAACATGCCCGGCATGAGCGGATTGGATACACTGGAAAAGATTACAGAATTGTCGCCAGACATTCCAATCGTAATGATTACCAAAAACGAAGAAGAGAATCTCATGGAAGCAGCCATAGGCAAACGTATCGCTGATTATCTGATTAAACCAGTAAATCCAAATCAGATACTGATGACGTTGAAAAAGCATCTTCATGGCCGTGAAATCATCTCAAACCAAACCATTTCTTCTTTCCGGGAAGAGTTCATGAAGATAAGTTCCTCAATATCCGAACGTCTTGAACCAGAAAAATGGTTCGCTCTATACAGACGGCTTACAGAATGGAACATGAAACTGTCAGAAAATGACACAGAACTTTTCCCCCTTATTCATTCTCTGACCGACGAGGCAAACAGTTTTTTCGCACGCTTCATTCAGAATAATTATATAGGCTGGATGAAAGATCCTTTCAATCGTCCTACCACGAGCATTGACCTTTTCCGGAGGAAAATAGCACCAATGCTAAAGGAAAATGACAAGATACTTATGATTGTCATTGACAATTTCAGGTACGACCAATGGAACTTAATACGGGAATTGATTAAGGAAGATTTTGAAATAAACGAAGACAGATTATATTTCTCAATTCTCCCTACATCAACTCAATATGCACGTAACTCACTGTTTTCCGGACTGACACCACTGGAAATTCAAAAGAAACATCCGGAATATTGGGTCGAAGAAGGCGATGAAGAAACTAAAAACCAATACGAAAAAGAGTTATTGGAATTACAACTGAAAAGACTGAGAATGGACGTTCGAGTCTTCTATTCAAAATTCGGAAATTCCACAAGCTGCGAACAAGCATTGACCGAAATGTCAAAATCACAAGCGCAATTGTCAGTAGCAGTCACAAATTTTGTTGACATGCTGTCGCACGCAAGGACTGATGACAAAGTAATACGTGAACTCGCAAAAAATGATGCAGCTTACAGGACACTCACCAAAGACTGGTTCAGACATTCAGGATTGGTAAGAATGATGACCGAAATGAGCGCCAAAGGCTACAAGATAATTATAACAACCGACCATGGCACAACAGAAGTCAGCAAGGCACTGAAAGTAATAGGAGACAAAAACACTTCTGTATCATTGCGGTATAAAGTAGGCAAATCGCTAAATTTCGATAGGAAAGACAGTAAAGAAATTTTCGAAATCACCAAGCCATCAGAAATAGGACTTCCTATGCCTAATCTATCGTCAACATACATTTTCGCTACTAATAGGAATTTTTTCGCATACCCGAACAATTACAATTATTATGTTTCATATTACAAAAACACTTTCCAACATGGCGGCATATCAATGGAAGAAATGATTATCCCATTCGTTTGTTTAGAATCAAGGAACAAGAAATAAATTCAAATAAAATATGACCAAAGTTAACATAAAGAAATTGTACGAATTATTCCTTCAATCAAAAGGAGTAACGACAGACAGCCGAAACTGCCAGTCAGGTACAATATTTTTTGCCTTAAAGGGCGCGTCATTCGATGGTAACGACTACGCTCAGCAAGCAATAAACGCAGGTTGCTCATTTGCCGTGGTTGATAGTGACAAAGATTTTCCAGATGACGAACAATTTATTAAAGTTGACAATGTACTGAAAACGCTTCAAGACTTAGCAACTTATCATCGCATAGCATTGAATATCCCTATTTTGGCTATTACAGGCACCAATGGGAAAACCACTACCAAAGAGCTTGTAAATTCCGTATTACGAAAAAAATACAACGTAATATGCACTTTAGGCAATCTCAACAACCAAATAGGTGTACCACTCACACTGTTAAAGATGACCAAAGAGCACCAAATTGCCATTATCGAAATGGGAGCCAGCCATCCTGGCGACATTGACGAACTATGCCGTATCGCACGCCCAAACTACGGATTGGTCACTAATGTCGGGAAAGCTCACCTTGCTGGATTTGGTAATTTCGAAGGCGTCATCAAAACGAAAAGCGAATTGTATCAATTTTTAAACAATAACAATGGTACAATTTTCATAAATCCAAACAATCCGTTTCTAATGAAAGCTGCTGAGAAATGCAAAAATTTAGTATATTATAGTGGTCGGATATTTCCAGAAAACGGTTATGAGACATTATCATACCGGTGGCTAAATGGTTTAATCAAAACTCATCTTTATGGAGACTACAATTTTGAGAACGTCCAAGCTGCAGTAACAATAGGAACAAGATTCGGGATTAACGAAAAAGACATTCATGCCGCATTGGCAAACTACTCGCCATCCAACAATCGCTCACAACTTTTCAAAACGCACAACAACATGCTTATTTTAGACACCTACAATGCCAACCCTACAAGCATGACAGCTGCAATAAACAATTTTGTAAACGCAAAATGCGACACAATGAAATATGCCATATTAGGTGACATGTTAGAGCTTGGAGATGAGTCAATTGCCGAGCATAGAACGATAATTGAGAAACTCAAAACAGCAGGATTGAACCACATCATTCTTGTTGGCGAAAATTTCTGCAAGGCCTTGAAAGAAACGCACATTCATCAAAACATGGCACCCCATATTACCTGTTTCGCAAACAGAGAATTACTCATCGAGCACCTGAAAGAAGAAGAACTTCACAATCTGACTATTCTGATAAAAGGCTCCCGTGGCATTGCCCTTGAGAAAATAGTAAATTATTTATGAGAAAAATCCATTATATTTGTTTACCATTACTTTTGCTGGCTCTTACGACCTGCCATACAGATATTAACGTTGACAGCCCCGTACCGAAATGCACCGTCAATTTCGCTCTGAATATAATGGTTGACGCCCCAATCCTGAATACACAAGGTGGATTCTATACAGTGACAAGTCCTATGAAATATGGTCAATATATAGGCTACAGCGGGCTTCTGATTGTTCATGGTTTTGATGATAAGTTCTATTGTTACGACCTTTGCTGCCCTACAGAATGCAAACGCGAAATAACGGTTGAACCAGCAATAGACGGGACTGCAAAATGCAAGAAATGTGACACAATGTATGACATTGGTTTCGGCTCTGGCATGCCGCAAAAAGGATCTTCGAAATATAGGCTCAGAAAATACAGAGTCATAGTCAGCGGATATAATATTACAGTACAAAATTAACACAAAAATTATTTTTTCAAAAAAAGACACAATATCAAAAAATATTCGTACCTTTGCAGTCGGAATAAACAACATAAAACATACAATTATGAACTTTCCTACAAATGTAAAGTACACTAAAGACCACGAATGGATTCGCGTTGAAGGCGACGAGGCATTCGTTGGCATTACTGACTTCGCACAGAGCGAACTCGGTGAAATCGTTTTCCTCGATGTTCAGACTGAGGGTGAAACTGTTGCTCAAAATGAAGTTTTCGGTTCTGTTGAGGCTGTAAAGACAGTATCTGATCTTCTTATGCCTGTTGATGGCGAAGTCCTCGAAGTCAACGCAAAACTCGAAGACGATCCTGCACTCATCAACAACGATCCTTATGGAGAAGGTTGGATGATTCGTATCAAAGTTGCTGACCCTGCACAATTGAACGGTTTGTTGGACGCAGCTGCTTACGAGGCTATCGCAAAATAAATTTCAGAAACGGAATTTGAACAATATGGGCATGTTTTTGCAATAGCAAACATGCCCGTTTTCTATTTTTACATTTATGATTATATTGGGATTGGGGACAAACCTTGGTGACCGAGAAGCAAATCTAAGACACGCCATCGAATGTCTTAATACCATCGGTACAATTACAAAGCAATCTTCGATTATCGAAACCGAAGCTGTCGGGTTTGTTTCCGATAACAAATTCCTGAATATGGTAGTTGCAATTGAAACAAATCTTTCACCAATTGAACTGTTAGATGCGACCCAAAAGATAGAAAAACAATTAGGAAGGAAACAAAAATCGGTCAATGGCATATACCACGACCGATTAATAGACATAGATATAATTGACTATAATGGACTTATTCTCAATACTGAACGCCTTACGCTTCCTCACCCAAAAGCCAAAGAACGAAATTTTGTCATAATTCCAGTCAACGAAATCCTAAACTCCTGACTGCATCAGTAGGAATCAACCTGTAATGAGGGTTATATGATTCATTAAAGATACGGCTATGATGCATCACGTAATTTCCATTCTTCCACATATTCATAATTGTTTCTCTATCTTTATCATAACCTTCGATTTTAATACCATAGCGTTCAATCACCGATATGACAAAATTCCATTCTCTCTCCCATTCTTTCATATCTTTGTCAGAATTGTCAGTTACTCCACTCATCACCAAGTCAACATAGTCATCAATTTTGATTTTCTTCTCCTTTATATACGCAAGATCCACACGTGTATATCGTCCGAGAGCACCAGTTGGTTCACATCCGACAGTCTTGCCATTCGACATTTTCAATTCGTTCTTTATAGCTTTCTTAGCGGCACTCACCGATGGTATCATGTGTCCAGGGCCGAAAGCATCCTGATAGTAGCTTTTGTATATATCGCACAATGTAATTTTAGGGTATCTTGCCAACATATTTTCAATTGACTTGAGTACTGCCATATCCGTAAAGGCGACATTCCCGAAACTGACCTTGTGCGCAAGTTTATTCCGTTTGAGACAATCAAATATAACCATATCAACCTCATTCTCTTTTTTCAGCTGATCACCTGAGAGACAGAAACCTCCAGTCACATCAGATGTTTTTGCAAATTCTCTGATATTATCCAGCAACCGGGTATTGTCACGCCCTGCAGTGAGGAAAGGAATCACCCGTTTACCATCCAAACGTCTGTCAGACGCAAAATTAAGAGCAGCCATATTCCATTGCCCACACCAGACTGGAGAACCTATAAATACGACATCATATTTTCCCAAATCCACTTCCTTCCCAGCCAACTTGACCATTTCTTTTGACTCAACCTCTTTCTTCGCCCTAGCAACAAGCAAATCCTTGTCTTCAGGGTAAGGCTCTGCAACTTCTATCCTATACAGATCAGCTCCTACATATATAGCAAGCCTTTGCGCCACATATTCTGTCTGACCACTATATGAAAAATATGCCACTAAAACTCTTGGCACAACTGACTTGACATCAATCTGGTTGTCATGCACTTTGACAGGAATGGCAAATTGTGCCGAAAGAGATCCTATAAACAACAAAGCAACAGCAAAAGTAAATACTCTTTTCATTTTTTATAACGTTTCAATATATCACCATATTCATCAATTCTGCGATCCCTCAAGAAAGGCCACCAACGACGCACCATCTCAGAATGGCGCAAATCAACATCTACAACAACTCTCTCAATAGAATCTATCGAACCTTGCCATAAAATTTCGCCTTGCGAACCAGCCACAAAACTTGTACCCCAGAATGTTATGCCATTTGTCTGGGCAGAAGGATCAGGCTCGTGACCGACTCGGTTGACTGCAACAACGGGTATGCCGTTTGCCACAGCATGTCCACGCTGGACAGTCTGCCAGGCATCACGTTGACGATTCTGCTCTTTTTGCGAATCAGAAGATTCGAACCCGATTGCAGTAGGATAAATCAGTATTTCAGCACCTTCAAGCGCCATAAGCCGAGCTGCTTCAGGATACCACTGATCCCAACACACCATTACTCCCAATACACCGACTGATGTCTTGATTGGATGAAATCCCAAATCGCCTGGAGTAAAGTAGAATTTCTCGTAATATGCCGGATCATCAGGTATATGCATTTTACGATACTTACCAGCAACAGAGCCGTCCTTTTCGAAAACCACTGCAGTATTATGATATAATCCAGACGCACGACGTTCAAAAAGCGAAGTGACAAGCACAATGCCGTTTCGCTTAGCTACACCAGAATAGAAATCAGTCGAAGGTCCTGGAATAGATTCAGCCAAATCAAAATTCCTTACATCCTCCGTCTGACAAAAATAAAGAGTATTATGAAGTTCTTGAAGTACAACTAGTTCAGCACCTTGTCCTGCAAGAAAATCAATATCAGACGATAACTTCTCTTTATTTGCATCAACATCAGATGAGATATTTTGCTGTATTATACCGACCTTCATGATTTCAACGTTTAAAAGCAGTGAGTCTGAATGTCACACCAAGTGTCAGATAATGATTTTTCAAGCCTTCATTCAACACATCATTCTGATACCAATAAGCATGGAGACGGAAGAAATCCTGTTTCTTGATTGGATACGCTTCCACACCAAGACCATAGAAAAGATTCTGATGACCATATGCTGTCAAAGGATGGCAATCGTCTATGAGATTTTCGTCGTAACCTACTTTCGCATGAACTGAAGCCCAACCGAGAATATTACCTTTGACAAGAGCAGTGAGTGTGAAATCCCTGAACGGATTGCCTTTGCCGGCGTAACGCCACATATAGTCAAGTTCGACATGCATCGGACCGAAGTCAAACATATTACCTAAAGAAACACTTCCTAAAAATCTGCCTCGCTCATATTCAAGCATGTTTGCAGAATATGCAGAATGGAAGCAACCATACGAACCGTACCACATGAGATTGTATGCATACAATCCGCCCAACATTTTTGGATTAAATGGAGAGTTGGTCACTTGCGCAACGATTGAAGATTTGCCATCACGCGTTGTGTACATTCCCTTTATACCCATCTGGTAACAAGCGATATTGTTCCAAAATTCCGAAGCAAAATAGATATCAATTGGAGGTGCATCATATTCCCAGCCACCCAAACCGAGTACCATTTTTCCAGCCGATATGCGCCACTGGGGATTGAAATCATAATCGAAATAAGCTTTGTCAATTGAACGCAACAGATTTAGACCATCACCCTCTGTCAAGTTAACTCTATTCAAACGCTGTCGATAATGATATGACAATTTATCAGTTATATTACCATTCAAAATGAAATTCACAAAACTGACATTGAAAGCGGAATTGAATGGTTCATTTTTGGCAAACTCTGAATTCCAATCACTTCGAACCTCAAATTTCACTTCGATAGGTTGTTTTTTCTTCGCTTTCTTTACACATCCAGTATCTAAGACATATTCTCTTACCACTTCGCGAACAACAATTGTGTCACGCACTGTGTCGCGACGTACAACAACATCTTCAGCCAAAACGATGGTCGAAGACAACAAAAGACAAATACCAAACAAATACTTTTTCATAAACATTATCTGACAATAAGGAAATGGAAGAGATGCCTCGCTAAAGCACCTCTTCCATTATATTAGAATTTATATCTGATGCCTAATGAAATAGAACCGACATAGAGTCCATCTCTATAAAAATAAACGTTGTTTGCACCATAGTCCATACCGATGCCTAACGTAGGACGCCAATCCAATGACAATTGAACAGGAACCCAGAAATTATATTCAATTCCTATTCTGCCAGCGGCACCTACATAGCTGCGATGCACAGCATTGTTATTAACGACACCGCCCCAGCGGAAACCGCCACTTGCACCTACGCCCATATACCAATTCCACTCGCCACGATGATTCCATGGCACTGCCGTACCAAAAGGATTAATCCAGTCATACGTAACAGCCGCACCAATACCGTCAAAACCAGGTGCATCAACATCGAGCGACAACATGTTGTTCCCGAGTGAATGTTCATAAGAAAATGCCACTCCCCATCCAAGGCGCGCACCAATTGCCCTTGGTTGTGCAACTGCATAACCAACACAAACCAATGCCATTACGGCAACTAAAATAATTCTTTTCATGACTATAACCATTTTTTAAGTTTGAAAATAAATAATATTATCAATACAGTAAGTACCATCAGTCCTAAAGCAAAAGGGTAACCAAATTGCCAACCAAGTTCAGGCATATTCTCGAAATTCATGCCATACATGCTCGCTATGAGTGTTGGAGGCAGGAATATCACGCTGACTATAGTGAATATCTTGATAATCTTGTTCTGCTGGATATTGACGAGACCAAGGAACGTATCCTGCAGATACTCAAGCCTATCAAACGAAAAACGAGTATGCTCGAACAATGAATTTATATCCTTCAATATTATTGTCAGTTTCACCTTTGCATCTGCTGGCAGCAATTCGCTTCGCAACATATTCGAACATACACGGCTCTTATCCACTATATTTTCCCTGATAAGCATTGTTTTCTCCTGCAACTCTTTTATGCTTATCAAGATATCATCTGAAACGTCATCATCGTCTTTCAATCGTTTTGAAAGTTCCGTCACCTCGCGCGTCATATCCTCAATCATGTCTGCATCGTAATCTACTCGTGTTTCCAGCAATGCCACAAGCACATAAAAGCCAGTTGGATAATTCCTCGGATTGGCAAATATCTTTTTGACAGTCTCGTTAAACGAACGGAGTTCCTGATTATGGACAGTCACGAGTATATTGTTTTTTATAATGAAAGACACAGACTCTTCCTCAAAATTGTCAAGCAGGAAATTTGAATTTGCAACAATGCTGTCAACAGTCTCCATATATCTCGACGACATCTCAATCTCTTCCATTTCCTCTTCTTCCTGGATATAGATTTTGAGGAATTGTTCCAATTCGCTCTCCACATTGACCTCAACATCATTCAAATCAATCCACAGTAGATTATTCTGCTCTACATCACGCAACGTATCGAGCTCTTTCGATATTTTGATACGTCCGCTTTCTTTATAGAATATTCTTAGTTCCGACATAATTCACACGTTATTAATCATTTACTTACCAGAAATAATATTGGTCAGATTGACAAATCCGTCAACCGACAAATTTTCCGGTCGCGAATTGAATATATCAGAATCAATTATCTTGTCATCAAGCAACGGACGAAGCGAATTACGCATTGTTTTACGTCTCTGATTGAAAGCAGTCTTGACTATTCTGATGAACATCTCCTCGTCACACCCCAGACTTTCCCTGTCGTTACGCGTCATTCGTATGACGGCAGATTTCACCTTCGGAGGAGGATTGAAAACGTTTTCATGCACTGTCATAACATACTCGATATCGTAAAAAGCCTGAAGCAGCACCGATGTGATGCCGTATATTTTCGAGCCAGGAGCAGCAGCAATACGTTCCGCAACCTCCTTTTGAATCATTCCCGAACATACCGGAATCTGGTTCCTGTTTTCAAGGACCTTGAAAAATATCTGCGACGAAATGTTATAAGGATAGTTGCCAATCACCATGAATTTCGAATCCCCATACATTTCCTTGAGATTTATTTTCAGGAAATCGCCAGCCACTACACGTAATTCAGGCCATTTGCCGTGCAAATAATCAACCGATTCTCCATCGACTTCGACTGCGGTCAAACGATTACCGAATGCAGCTGTCAGGAATTGTGTCAGCATACCCATACCTGGACCAACTTCCAATACAGGCATTTCATTATCAACAGGTAAAGTCTCGGCTATAGCCTTTGCCACACTCATATCTGTCAAAAAATGCTGACCTAAATATTTCTTTGCCCGAACCTCCATCCGTATCAGAAAAAAGTTGTATATTTGCAGAAATTTTCAAAATGCAAAATTAGGCATTTTTTCTTAAACCACCAAATAAATTTACAACTAATGACATTACAAAATTTCTTACTGAAAATCATTGACTTATGTTACAGTCCTTTCAGTCGTATCATTCCAGAACAGATATTCCGTTATGGAATTTCAGGTGGTGCAAATATGGTACTCGACTGGGTACTTTACTTCATTTTCTACAATTTTGTATTCTGCCACAACATCATTGACCTTGGGTTTATAGCTATCAGTCCGCACATTGCGTCATTCATTGTAGTGTTTCCAATCACTCTGCTGACTGGTTTCTGGCTCGCCAAATACATCAGTTTCACTGGTTCTCAAATTAAAGGCCAGACTCAGTTGATTCGCTATATTTCCGTAGTTTTTGCTAATATCATTATCAACTATTTATGTCTGAAACTGTTTGTCGATTATTGTGGATTCTACCCCACACCATCAAAAATGATTACCACTTTCATCACAGTAATATTCAGTTTCGTAATGCAAAAATTTTATACTTTCAGAGTATAAAACCTTCGATTTTATATTAAATATATGCCAACATAAAAATTTTTAACTAAATTTTTACATTAAACATTTGGTCGTTTCAGAAAAAACCCATACCTTTGCATCGCTAAATTCGTCATCACATGATGCCAGACTATTTGTTTGATGTATGAAAAACTTCAAGTTTAACAAAAAAATAATAGTACGTATTGCCGTCGGTCTAATGGCTGCTGCGTACATATCACTTGTAATAATCCAGATTTTTTATCTCCGTCAGACCACCGAACTTCTCAATACACAGTTCGACAATTCCGTCAGACGAGCAATGCAACAGACTGCAAAAACACTTGACGAGCAAGAAGTCATCAAGATAATCGACGAAATAGCGAACGGTAACACTCCGGATGCTCAGCAAGCCAAAGAATTGCTCAGCAAATACAACGAAGGCGATATCAACTCAATATTCGACATAGGGCCTGTCAAACCATCTCCAAATTTCGAAGATTTCCGTTTGCCACCACCTCACCACAGACAAATTAACACATCCATTTCCGCCACTGCTCAAGAGACCATGAAACGGAACAGTTCGTATGTCGAAAAAACACACAACCTGATGTTGTCGATTTTCGCACGGCGCAGATACAACAACATGACAGGATTGATTACTGACAGAATAGACCCGATAGAGCTTCGGAACATTCTGACCGAAAATCTTTCCGCAAACGGCATCAAGCTCGATTTCAATTTTGCCATTGCATCTCGCAACAGTGGCTGCATATATCGAATAGGCGAGCCTTCGTTTACCATCGACGACGAATGCTACAAAGAAAAGTTGTTCGCCAGCGAACCAAGTCAGCAGACATACGATTTGGTAGTACGTTTTTCCAATAAACAGACCTTCTTTTTCGAGCATCTCAGACTGATTATTCCTTTCGTCATTGCAATGACACTATTGCTTATATTATGTGTATGGACAATGATGTATCTGCTTAGCGAACAACGTCTGGCTGAAATCCAGAACAATTTCGTTCGCAATATGACCCACGAGTTGAAAACCCCTGTTGCATCCATTTCGCTCGCCTCGCAAATGCTGTCCGACCCTTCCGTCATAAAATCAGACGACATGGTAAAACGTATGTCCACGACAATCAGCCAAGAATCGAAACGTCTTGTCCTGCTCATTGACACAGTGTTGCAAACATCAATTCTCGACAAGGACCGTTCGAGTCTCAAACTGATACCGACAGACATCAACGACCTTATCCAGCGCGTCACCGAAAGCTTCGCAATAAAGGTAGAGAACACACACTCAGGCGTATTGAAAACCGACTTGAAAGCCTCCGATGCAATTGCCGAGGTTGATGACATGCATTTCACCAATATAATATTCAACCTGATGGATAATGCGGTGAAATATTCGTCACCCGAACGCCCTCTGATCATCGAAATCAAGACCCACAATGAAATGGAAAATCTGATTATCGAAATCTCAGACAATGGCATAGGCATCGACAAGTCCTCTCTGAAACACATATTCGAAAAATACTATCGGGTATCCACAGGCGACCGCCACGACATCAAAGGATTCGGTCTTGGATTGGCATACGTTCACAACATGGTGAAACGCCACAACGGCACAATAACAGCAGAATCCGAGCTTTCTATAGGTACAAAATTCACCATATCCCTGCCTATATACAAAGAAAAATAATCAAACATTATACTAATAAATTATGGAAAAAACTAAAATTCTTCTCTGCGAAGATGACGAAAATCTTGGCATGTTGCTTAAAGAGTATCTTCAAGTTAAAAACTACGATGTCACCCTCATGCCTGATGGGGAAACAGGCTACCATTCTTTTCTTGACGAGAAATTCGACATGTGCATTCTTGATGTCATGATGCCTAAAAAAGATGGTTTCGCCCTTGCACAAGACATCAGAAAAATCAACAGTATCGTTCCTATCGTTTTCCTGACTGCCAAATCGCTGAAGGAAGACATCCTTGAAGGTTTCAAAATCGGTGCTGATGATTACATTACAAAGCCTTTCTCGATGGAAGAACTTCTTTTTCGCATTGAGGCAATACTCCGCCGCGTTTCTGGCAAACACACTTCGAACGAAAGTGAATTCCGTCTTGGTTCACTGGTTTTCGACTCGCAAAAGCAAACCATTACTTCAGCCGACAGGACCATCAAGCTTACGACCAAGGAGTGCGAGTTGCTCCTTCTGCTCGTCCAGAATGCCAACAGCATACTTGAACGTCAGTTTGCGCTAAAATCCATCTGGCTGGAAGACAACTACTTCAACGCACGTTCGATGGATGTTTACATCACTAAATTACGCAAAATCCTTCGTGCCGATTCCGATATAGAAATCATCAACATCCACGGCAAAGGCTATAAACTTGTAATACCTAACAAATAAAGCAATGACAAATTTAGAGAGATATGGTATCTGCGATGTAAAGGAAATCATCTACAATCCTTCGTACGATACACTTTATGAAGAGGAGACAAAAGCCGGACTAACAGGGTATGAAAAAGGGACTCTGACCGAGCTTGGCGCTGTCAACGTCATGACAGGCATCTACACAGGGCGTTCGCCAAAGGACAAATTTTTTGTCATGGACGATGTCAGCCGCAACACCGTATGGTGGACTTCCGACGAATACAAAAACGACAATAAACCAGTCTCAGTCGAAACATGGCACGCTCTGAAGGAGATTGCCGTCCGCGAGCTCTCAGGCAAACGTCTGTTCGTTGTCGATGCATTCTGTGGAGCGAACCCATCGACTCGTCTGAAAGTACGTTTCATCATGGAAGTTGCCTGGCAGGCACATTTTGTCCGCAACATGTTCATCCGTCCCACTGACGAAGAGATGAAAGATTTTGGGGAACCGGACTTCACCGTATATACTGCTTCAAAGGCAAAAGTCAACAATTATAAAGAACTCGGTCTCAACTCTGAGACAGCCGTAGTGTTCAACCTCACGTCGCGTGAGCAAGTCATTATCAACACATGGTATGGTGGCGAAATGAAGAAAGGCATGTTCTCAATCATGAACTACCTCCTCCCGCTGAAAGGCATTGCCGCAATGCACTGCTCTGCCAATACCAATTCCAAAGGCGAGACGGCAATCTTCTTCGGGCTCTCAGGCACAGGCAAGACCACTCTTTCCACCGACCCTAAACGTGCGCTCATCGGTGACGATGAACACGGTTGGGACGATGACGGAATCTTCAATTTCGAAGGAGGCTGCTATGCCAAAGTCATCAACCTCGACAAAGAGAGCGAGCCTGACATATACAATGCCATCCGTCGCGATGCCCTCCTTGAAAACGTCACTGTCGATGCTTCGGGTAAGATTGATTTTGCGGATAAGAGTGTCACCGAGAACACACGCGTATCCTACCCTATCTACCACATAGACAACATCGTCAAGCCTGTTTCGAAAGCCCCTGCAGCACGCAAGGTGATTTTCCTTTCGGCAGATGCCTTCGGTGTACTTCCTCCTGTATCAATTCTTTCACCAGAACAGACACAGTACTATTTCCTCAGTGGTTTTACAGCAAAACTGGCTGGGACAGAACGTGGAATCACCGAACCTACTCCTACGTTCTCGGCATGTTTCGGTGCTGCATTCCTTTCTCTTCACCCGACAAAATACGGAGAAGAACTCGTCAAGAGGATGAAACAGTCTGGAGCAACAGCCTATCTGGTCAATACTGGTTGGAACGGAACAGGCAAACGCATTTCTATCAAGGATACCCGCGGCATCATTGATGCCATACTCAATGGTTCGATTGACCGTGCATCGACAAAGACAATCCCAATGTTTGACTTCGTTGTCCCTACCGAACTGCCAGGAGTCGATACCAAAATTCTCGATCCTCGCGACACATACCAATCGTCAGCAGAATGGGAGGTTAAAGCGAAAGATCTTGCCGGACGATTTATCAATAATTTCCATAAATTCGAAGGCAACGAGCTCGGCAAATCACTTGTAAAAGCAGGTCCGAAACTCTAAATAATTCTATTGGAAAGAGAGAATACGCTGACACTTTTGTGTTGGCGTATTTTTTTTCAAACAAACGTGCAAAAAAGTTTGTCAGTTCCGACAAAAAAATATAACTTTGCAATTGGTATTTTGCAAAATTACATTTAATACATAAATTCCTTATTATTAGATATCTAATTTTTAGAATATGAAGAGAAGCATCATCGTTTTATTGTCTCTTGCAATATTGTTGGGGTTATTTTCGTGCCGTAAAAGAGAATATTTTGATCAACTCGTAATTGGCAGAGTGATAACAATGGACAACAGCCACCCATTTGCAGATGCAGTAGGCATCAAGAATGGAACAATAGTGTATGTCGGTCCTGCACGCACAGCACTGAACTTCTGCAGTAAATCCACAACGATACTCAATTACGATTCAGCGTATGTCTATCCAGGGTTCATTGATGCCAACATAAATGGGACAGTCGGTGCCTCACGCATGATAATCGAAGCTGATCTCAGCAGTGATACTATTGCAACGATGCAGCAATATGTTGATATAATGCAAAAATATATACTCGACAACCCTGGACACAGCATCTACCATGGCTATGGGTGGAAGCTCAAAGATTGCCAACCTGATGCGAAAATGCTTGACGCAATATGTAACGAAATTCCAATAATACTGACCTCGTCCGACAACCATCAGATCTGGCTCAACTCAGTCGCGATGTGCAAGTTCGGCGTACATCAGGCATTAGATTCGACCAAAATCACCAAAGCAAAAAGTGCTGTCCACCCAAATGGATGGATCAAGGGAATTGAAGCCTTTAATGTCTATCGTCAAGCCTCGCCCACCAAAGATGAGTACAAGCACGGCATACTGAAATGGCAGAGTCTTATTTTCTCCAAAGGCTATACAGCCGTTTCCGAAGTTTGCGACAATATCACAAACAACAATGCCATCCGCGCATATTCCGAACTGGCAAAAGAAGGCAAGCTCCAGCTCCGCACATATTCCACCCATTACATAAGCAGCGATAAAAAAATGGACAGCGAGCTCAACGAGCTCCTTCAACTCGCCAAAAACTATGAAAACGAATATTTCAAAATCAATGGTGTAGTGGTATTCGTTGACGCTGAAACAGAGAACCGTATGGCATGGATGATCGACCCTTACAACGACGACCATCAATATTACGGCAACAACGGCTACATAAACATCGAAAAATTGACCAAAATAACCAAATTCGCCAACGAGAACGAACTATATGTCCACGCCATCTGCAATGGCGACGGTGCTGTCCATTCAGCACTTGATGCCATTTGCACAGCCGAGGACATCACCAACATCAAGACATGCCGCAATGCAATCTCGGTTATTAAATACATACATCCCGATGATATAATGAAAATGGCTGACTACAATATCATGGCGCTTGTCGAACCACTGTCTATCCCAATTGACACCACAACCTTCGAGACAGAGAAGCAATATTTCGGAATGCGGACAATGTCGCAATACCCTATAAAATCGATACTCACCTATGGATGCCGCATAGCATTCCAGTCATACTACCCATTGCGCAATTCACTCAATATACCGATGACTATCTGTGCAGCAGTGGCACGGAATTTTCCAAATCTGCCATCAGCGTTGACCAACAACTCATTTGAGTCCATCTCGCGCAAACAGGCATTACGTGCAATGACCATTGATGCCGCATATTCTATAAAGCAGGAGAAGAAACTTGGTTCCATCTGCCTTGGCAAAGTAGCAAATTTCACTGTCATAGATTTCAATTTCCTCAAGGACGATTTGCAGCATTCCGACGAAGCATCAGTCATAGCAACTATTATCGAAGGCAAAGAGGTCTATCACAAATAGAAGCCTTTGGTATTTATCCTTCTTAAATCACATTCTATTGTCATTGGCAATCATGCAATTATTAAACACAG
>JAKSNT010000049.1 GCA_024399575.1 Paludibacteraceae bacterium | reverse complement strand
GAGACGCGGTATATATAAAATGTCGAAATCTCGATAAAAAAACGAGATTTCGACAGAATTTGTGATTAGACGCGGCACAGGATTTTTATTTCAATACATCTGTGTGCGGTATTTTGCCGAAGCAATGCCTGCTGAAAGATATTCCTGTCCCTGGAAATAGTCGTGGTTGATGTACAGACCGGACATCATGCCTTCTGAGAGATATTCGAAATAGTAGAACTGCTCTTCCTCTTCAGTCAGCTTCTCGTTTGTCCAGCTGCACTGAAAGCCTTCAGGATTGTTGTAAACCTTGTCAAGGTTTGCGACAGCTGCGCTGTATGTGTCGTATATGTTTTCAGCATCCCAAGTGATGATATTGCGGAACTTGCATTTTTCGCCTGTTGACAGGGTGTAGGTCTCGGTCAATTCGTTGAACATTTCCTTGTAAAAGTCGAGCGATGTGTATGCTTTGTCGAGCGATGGTGCGTAAAGCTGGTATTCTACGTAGAACACTTTGTCTTTTGTCTCGTCAACGACTACCATGAGGACGGTGCTATGCTTGCCTTCTGTCCCTTCGAAGGTGTAGAGCCCTTTGTCGCCTCCGCCGTATGCTGATTCGTTTTCAAGGAAATTCCAGCCTTGGCCTTTGAGTTCGCTCTTGGCACTTTCGGCTGACTTGCCAAGAAGTGAATCAATGATTTTCACTTTCTTGACAATCAGATTGTCACTTTCTTTCTTCTGCTCAGGATTGTCCTTGTTGTCTGAGGCTGGATTGGAAGGGTTCTTGCTGCATCCAACAAACAGGATAGCCAAAAGGCTTATCATTAAATATATTTTTTTCATAAGCTTAGATAATCAATTATGTGTATTAGTTGTATTTCTTGCTTGTCACGTCCAATGTAATTATATAGCCGTCATCTGATTTCTTGGCAAATGACATTTCCAATCCTGACATTGTGCCGAGTACCAGCAATCCGTCGGTGTAGTCATCGAAGTCTGGCGCTGCCTGGTCTGCCCAGATGAAGGTATAGTTGTATTCCTCGTTTTCGATTTTTGCCAAACTTTCGTCGAACGATGTCAGGGTTTTATAACTGTCAGATGTGATTTTCTTGTATCTCATCAAACGGAAATCGCATACGTCGGATGTGGGAAGTGTGAACTGCGAACTCAGAATCTCGACGGATTCCTTCACAGTTGAAAGCTTCTCAATAGGGTTGCCTTTCACTGTAGGGTCAAGGGCACATGTGGTATGGAAAACCGTCTTGTCTTCGTTGAAATAGCAGTTCATGACAACGTCCACTTTGTTGATGGTTTTTTCAAGATGTATATAACTTCCCTCAGCCGAGACTTCCCAGCCATCTTCCTCGAAACTTGCAAGTCCGGCAATGTCGCTTCCAAGTGTGGATGCTGCCTCCCGGAGCTCGACAAGAATGAAATTGTCGGATTTCGTCCAGTCAACCTTTGGCTTGTCTTCATTGCCGGAAGATTCATTTTTTTTCTTGTTGCAACCAGCAAGTGTCGTAAGTACGACAACAGCAGTAAGTAAAAGAATTCTTTTCATATTGTTCTTTAATTAAAATTTTATTCCGAGACGAACGTACCCAGCGTGTTGGTGCTGGTAGATTACATAGTTGTTCATATAATCGGGAATGCCAGGGCACCCGAGGTATGTATAGCCGACACTGAGGTTGAACCATGACGCTTCGAATCCCAAGCCTGCGTGTGCATAAAGCGTGTTGGTATATGAACGGAATGAACCTGACAATACACGGTAGGTTCCTGTCCCATACCCGACTGCAGCATCGAGGAAAGGCATGAACCTACGCTTGACAGGGAGATACCCACGGAAATCCCAGTAGAAGATTCCGACTTCTCCTGAGTTGAACGGAGCATTCCGGTCGTAGTTCAGCAATGTGTTCAGCCCCAATCCGAGACCTGTGAAGAAACAATCGTTCACACGACAACCGAGAATGAAGTCAACTCCGGGACCGCCATGTGTCGATGTGAATGTTATGGTCATATTCAGTATTGCCTGAAAATGCGGACCGTATCCCGAGCTGTAAAGCCCCGACTTGGTGATTGTTTCTGTCGATACTTCGACAGTCTGGCTGAGATTGTTGTCCTCTTCGTCAATCGGAACGAAATACTGAATGTCGCCATTCTCGTAATAGATGGTATCAACATCTATTGTCTTCACAATGAATGCAGGACCTTCGGCATTGTTGTATTGGCGATATTCTACTGTTTCGTCGGTGATGACCGAAACGATTGCCTCGACTGTCGTCTTGTCCTTAAATAGGATTATGTCCTGTGCCATCAACGAAAAGGCTGATATGGAAGTCAGGGCAAGAAGTAATAATCTTTTCATAGCTTTTCGATTTTATAGTCGCGGCCTGAGAAGGTCGCAATCAGTTTGTTTTCGCATCTAATTTCGCCATTCACAAACGGATGACGTCCATCACGAATCATACGGCATGTGCATATTAAATGTTCGCCAAGCCGTGCAGGTGCCAGAAAATGTATGTCGGCATCTGTCGAAACAGACTTGGATTCCCGGTTTGTCAATGCAGCTATTGCCAGATCTGCCAGAGTGAAAAGTGCACCTCCCTGACAAACGCCTACGCCATTGAGGTGACGCTCGGAGACTATCATCTCGGTGGTGGCATAAGTCTCCTCGATGCAGGATATGTGCATCTCGTTAATGCTGGCAAATAGGTCATCCAGTGCAGGATTCACCTGACTGCAACTTTTGCAGCCTTGCCAGACTGGGTGAGAACTACATACAGACCACCTGCAGGCAATTCTATTTCGTTTGCAGTGCCATCGTATATGAGCGAACCATTTATGCCATAAACTTTGTATGGCTCGTCAGCAAGACAGTGCAGGGTATGACCGGAAACTGTCACATCGAGTCTTTCTGCCTCAACGTAGTTCACTGCAGCATGCATTCCCGCAGGAACATCACCTGAATAGTGGAGATTGATGGTCGAGCCATGTACTGTCGTGAACGTTGCGGTAATTTCCATTTCCAATTCATCTACGTCGGTGTATTTGATGTTCATTTCACCACCGTTGATGAAGAATGCGTGGTAAGCATCCCAACTGCCGGTTGGAAGCATCCTGCAGACGTATGTAGGCCATATTCCGCCATCATGCGCACCGCTGCTCTGCATAAACTGACCAGGTGCGACTGAATTGGGGTTGGCGGAAACTGTATATTTCCCTTCAAAAGAACCGTCAGGCTGTGTGAGGAAGGCGATAGATATGAAGAACTCCTCGCTATTGTCCTGATAAATATCAAGGACATAGTAAGGGAAAGATGAATAATCACTGCTGATAGGGCGCTGGAAATAGGCACTTACGCCTTCAATGTCGATCGTAGTGTCACTGACGACCTCATACGAATAGGGATCCTGAGCAAGACAGAATGCCGAAATGGCGCATGTTAGAACTAAAAGGTAGAATTTTTTCATAATTATTTTATTTATTTGTTGATTTATCAGGGTAGAGCAGCGACGAGTCGCCGTACGAGAGGAAGCGGAAATCGTTGTCGAGGGCGTAGTCATATATCTTACGCCAGTTTTCCAAGCCTACAAATGCCGAAATCAGCAGCAGCAATGTGCTTTTTGGCTGATGGAAGTTGGTTATCAGTTTCGAGACGATCCTGAAGCGGAATGAAGGCACTATTATAATCCTTGTCTCGGCATTCAGTTCAGTCATCCCGTGAATGTCGAGATAGTCGATCACAGCTTGCAGGGCATCTTTCGCATCAACTGTATGTTCTGATTCGTAAGGCTCCCATTGTCCGACCATTATATCGCGTTCGGAGTTGTCGGCAAGCAGTTGGCAACCTATGTAATATAGGCTTTCGATAGTGCGGACTGACGTCGTGCCGACAGCGACTATGTGGCCGAGATGGAGAATGATGTTTTCGATTGTATGTCGTGTGACCGAGATGGTCTCTTTATGCATCGGATGTCCCCCGATATTGGCAGACTTGACCGGCTGGAATGTGCCTGCACCGACATGGAGAGTAATCTCTGAAATGCCAGAACAGCGGGAGGAAATGCGCGAAAGCACCTCCTCGGTGAAATGCAGCCCTGCTGTAGGGGCAGCAACTGAACCTTTGATTTTGGAATATACTGTCTGGTATGAGGTCTGGTCGCTCTCTTCGGTAGGGCGGTTGAGATATGGCGGTATTGGGAGTTCGCCGAGCAGCATCAGGATGTCAGCGAAATTGGTGTCCGGCATATCCCATTCGAACCTGATTATGCATGACATGTTGTCGGCTGTGGAGGATATGCGTGTTGCCTTGAGCATAGTACCGTCTGAACCGAGAGGCAGCGACAATGGACCTTCTTTCCATTTCTTGGAATTGCCCACAAGACATTGCCATTCACAAGCCGAAGTGGTCTGGAAAGAGACGGCATAATCTGATGGATTGTGAGGCTCGAGACAAAAGATTTCAATTGATGCTCCTGTCGGCTTCGGAAAGCGCAGGCGTGCGCGTATGACGCGTGTATTGTTGCAGACAAGGTGGTCGTCAGCTGACAAAAGTTCAGGGATTTCGTAAAAAACATGGGTGTGGCATTCCTCAGAATCCCATAAAAGCAATTTGGAGTGATCACGTTCATTTACAGGATGTTTGGCTATTTTAGTATCTGGCAAAATGTAGTCGAAATCGTCTATTTTTATATTTTTTACCAAATTGTGCATATAAAATTCATATTTTTTGCAAAGGTATGAATTTTTTTTTGTAATTTTGCCGATTGAAAGGAAAAAGTTTTTACGGTTTATGGAAAAAATCATATCGGATGCAGTAAAAGTCGCTGTCAGAGGACTTTATGGATTGGAAATCGATATTGTTCAATTGCAAAAAACTCGCAGTGAATTTGAAGGCGATGTAACCGTTGTGACGTTTCCGTTCGTCAAGGCAGCAAGGAAGTCTCCGGAAATGGTGGGTGCCGAAATAGGAGCCAAACTGAAAGAAACATGTGCGGCTGTCGAAAGCTACAATGTGGTCAAGGGTTTCCTGAACATAGTCGTCAGCAAGAGTTGCTGGGTTGACAGGCTGAACGATATCGACGGGCGTGACTTGTCGGCTGAAGGTGTGAACAACAGTGATGACGCTCCGTTGATGATGGTGGAATATTCATCTCCAAATACAAACAAACCCTTGCATCTCGGTCATGTGAGGAATAACCTTTTGGGTAGTGCCATAGCAAGGATTGAAGCGGCAAACGGATGGAAGGTCGTCAGGACGAACATCGTCAACGACCGTGGTATTCATATCTGCAAGTCGATGCTGGCATGGTTGCGCTGGGGAAACGGCGAGACTCCTGAATCTACCGGAATGAAAGGCGACCACCTGATTGGAAAATACTATGTAGAATTTGACAAGCATTATAGGGCAGAGGTCAAGGAACTTGTGGATAAGGGGATGGACGAAGAGGAGGCAAAGCGTAAAGCTCCATTGATTGTCGAGGCTCAGGATATGCTCCTGAAATGGGAGCAGGGTGACGAGGAGATAAGGTCGTTGTGGCGGAGAATGAACGAGTGGGTGTATGCAGGTTTCGATGAAACCTACAAGCGCATGGGCGTGGGTTTCGACAAGATATATTATGAGTCAAATACATACCTTGTCGGTAAGGAGAAGGTGATGGAGGGTCTCGAAAAAGGTATTTTCTACCGTCGCGATGATGGCTCTGTATGGGCGGACCTCAGCAAAGACGGTTTGGACGAGAAACTGCTACTCAGGACTGACGGGACATCTGTCTATATGACTCAGGATATCGGTACTGCGAAACTCAGATACGATGATTTCCCAATCAGGAAGATGGTCTATGTAGTAGGCAACGAGCAGAACTACCATTTCCAGGTGCTTTCCCTTCTTTTGGACAAACTCGGTTTTGAATGGGGCAAGGATTTAGTCCATTTCTCGTATGGCATGGTGGAATTGCCTGAAGGCAAGATGAAGAGCCGCGAAGGAACTGTGGTTGACGCTGACGACCTCATGGACGAAATGGAAGAGCAGGCAAGAGTGACTTCTGAGGAGCTTGGCAAACTTGATGGACTCAGCGAACAGGAGGCTCGCGAAATAAATCGTATGGTAGGTCTCGGTGCATTGAAATACTTTATTCTCAAGGTTGACCCACGGAAGAACATGATGTTCAATCCGAAAGAGTCGATTGATTTCAATGGCAACACAGGTCCTTTCATCCAATATACGAATGCACGAATAAATTCGGTGATTAGAAAAGCAGCGGAGAATGGTGTGAATATCCATCCTGTTGATATGGATGTCGTCATGGGAGAAAAAGAGGTGAGCCTTGTGCAGAAACTCGGCGACTATAGGAATGTCGTGAAACAGGCTGGCGAGGAGTTCTCGCCTGCGTTGATTGCAAACTATGTTTATGAGCTTGTAAAAGAATACAACGGTTTCTATCAGGGCACGATGATATTGAGGGAAGAGGATGAGAAGTTGAGGAACATGCGACTCGTGCTCTCAAGGTCTGTCGGCAAAGTTATTACGGCTGGAATGGGATTGCTTGGCATTGAAATGCCTGAAAGAATGTGATTTATTTATTGTTTAACTTATTAATATTAAAAAAATTATGAGCAAAAAATTTTTGTTTGTAGCTATGATCCTCTCTGCAGGATTGGTATTCGGTAGCTGTGGCAACGCAGAGACTGAGGAGGAAGAGACTCCAGTAGTTGATTCTGTAGAAGTTGTAGAGGAAGTGGTTGACACTCCAGTTGTAGAAGAAGTTGTAGAAGAGGTTGTAGAAGAAGCTGCTCCTGTAAAGAAGGCTCCTGCAAAGAAAGCAACTGTAAAAAAAGAGGAAGAACCAGCTCCAGCTCCTGAAATGACTAAAGAGGAGAGAGTTAAATCTCTCGGCATTCAGAAGGGTGCTAAGGTAGCTCCAGCTCGTGAAAACACTAATGATGAGAGGAAAAAACCAGCTATCAACGTTAACGTAAACATTGGTGGTAAATAATTTATTCCTTTAAGCCGTAAATCCGATAGCTGGGTTTGCGGCTTTTTTTTATTATGAAGTTCGCATTCTTGAATAGGGCAATCCGGAAATATATGTTGTTTGTACACAATCATATATTCTATAGGAGTGTCGAGTGGGAAGGTAAGGAGAACATCCCCACTGACGGCAGTGGGATAATAGTTGCTGCAAACCACCAGAATGCCATCTGTGGTCCGTTCCTGACGCAGTTTATGTACGGGACAAGACAGATCAATGTCTTTGCCATGGGAAAGGCATTTTCGATACCTGTGTTAGGCTCGTTGATGAGATGGTTTGGTGTCATGCCTGCATACAGGATGCGTACAGATGGGGTGGAAAATGTTAGTCGGAATGGGGAGGCTTTCAATATAGCGGCTGAAAAGCTGCTTAATGGAGAGACAGTTGTCATTTATCCAGAGGCTACCAATCAGGTCAGACGCTGGTTGGGCGAGTTCTCGTTGGGGTATCTGAAATTGGCTTTCGGTGCGGCAGAAAAGGGTGGGTTTGAGAAGGAGATAAAAATTGTTCCTGCAGCGGAACATTTTAATGACTATTTCAGATGGCAGGGCAGGGCATTGCTGCGGTTTGGCGAGCCAGTCGCTCTGTCGCCTTATTATGAATTGTATAGGGAAAAACCGCGGCAGGCATGTCGTGAGGTTAACAATATAGTGCGTGAGCGTGTGCATGAGCTGATGCTGGATGTGCGTGATGATGAGAATTATGAGGCTATTGACAGAATTCTGCAGAAGGATAGGCAGAACAATGAGCGTAGCATGTTGGAGAACCTGAAGGCAGAGCAGGCAAGATTGGCAGAGATTGAGAATATGCAGGCTGATGATAGAAGGGTCCTGTTTGAACGTGCCCTCAATGGCGAGTTTGACGAGAAAAGGCATGTTACACCGTGGTATGTGTTGATGAAGGTTTTGTTGTTCCCATTGTTCCTGATTTCTATGGTTCCTAATGGCTTGGTTTTGCTTTTGCCTGAACCGCTGGTCAGGAAGATTGGCAGACTGGGTGAGAAATTCAGGATGTTTGCCTCGGGTATAAGATATGTAGTGTCGGGGTTTATTGGAATACCGATCGTGTATGGAGTGACGTTTATCTTGGAGTGCGTTTTTGTCAGCTGGTGGTTTGCATTAGTCCATTTGTTGCTGCTGCCATGGCTGTTGGTGTTCGGTGTGCGGTATATCAAGGATTTCTGATTCTGAGTTCACCCATGATGGAATGAAGTATAATCGTGGAATATTGTTTGTTCTGTTGCTTGCAGTAGGGGTTGCTCTGTACGGGCGTGATGTCCGTATCAAGGTTCCTTCGGCAGGCTGGTACCGCATTACGGCTGACGAGATGGCTTCATGGGGCATTACCTCGCCGCATGAAGTCGTATTCTACAGTGACGGACTTGTACGCTGGAATAAAATGAATGATGGCAATTGGGTGCATAAGCGGAACACTTGTGCATTGTCCAGATATTATATTGTAAGGGATGACGGTACGTTGTCCGAAGATGGTGATACTGTAGATGATGACTACAACTTTGCTTTGCACGAGACTGAGACTGCCAATCTCTGTGAGACAGGACAGGATTTCGTAGGCGAGACTTTCGGTTTGTCCGACCGGCAGAGGACATTCACTATTGCCACCCCAGGAGGGACACGTGGCACTGCGTATCTCAATGTCCAGGTGGCGCATGTGTCAGTTGCTTCGTCGTCAGTCGAGGTTCTGGTGAATGGTGTCATGCAGGGTTCCGTGCCTTTGGCAGCTCTGACAGGTTCTGATTGTGCATCGTCAGGGGTGGGGCGGTGGAAGTTCGCTTTTGATGGGGAGTCGTCAGTTTCTGTCACAATCAACTTCAAGATGTCATCCGGGAATGGCTATCTCGACTGGATTGAAGTGGTGTATCCCAAGGATAAGTCTCTGTCGCCGCAATATCGCAATGTCGAATATGTAGGTGACGCAGGTGCCAGTGTTCCTCTGACTTCGGCTGACATAGTGATAGTGTCCGACCCTGAATTCATTGAAGAGGCGGAACGTCTCGGCGACTTGCATGAACAGTACGACGGGTTGTCGTATGTTGTCGTTACTCAGGATATGATATTCAACACCTATTCAAGCTCTACGCCTTCGACTGATGCTGTACGTATGTATATGAATGATATGCATGCACTTGGCGCAAAATATCTGGTCCTCTTCGGTGATGGGTGTTACGACAACCGAGGTTTGCTCAGTTCTACAGTCAACGGACATCTCAACCGCTTGCTGACTTTTCAGAGTCCTGCATCGTTCGTCGAGGATGCATTTTGCTCTGATGACTATTACTGCATGGGCGGTTCGAATATAACGATGGATAGTATGTTCATGGCCGTCGGACGCATTCCAGCCAACACTTCGACGCAGGCTCATGACTATGTCTCGAAAGTTGAGAAATATCTACGTGACGACGATCTCGGTGAATGGAAGAATCGTGCCATCTTTCTCGCCGACGATGGCGACAACAACGAGCATGTGCGCGGGGCTGACACCTTGACGAACCGTATGACGGAGCGTTATCCTGAACTGCTCACGCGTAAACTTTTCTTCGATTCCTATAAACAGGTTTCTACCACATCTGGCGAGAACTACCCGGTGCTGAAGAAGGAGTTTGACGATTATATAAATTCAGGTGTTCTCTTGGTCAACTTTACCGGACATGGGGGATATGCCAACCTTTCGAACGAGCAGATTCTCTCCTATACCGACATGCAGACCATGAAGAACAAGCGACTTCCATTTTGGATAACCGAGACTTGCAGTTTCGGGCGTTTCGATGCTCTCAAGGAGTGTGGAGCTGAGGCTATGCTGTTCAATCCTGACGGAGGTTCCATCGGGTTGATATCTTCTTGCCGTTCGGTTTATTCTTATTATAATGTGCTGTTGGGACTGCATCTCGAGGATTATATACTCGCTGAGGGAGTCACTGTAGGCGAGGCATTGCGTCGTGCCAAGAACGTTCAGGCTCGTATGCATGATTCCAACCGTCTCCCGTTTCTCGTAATAGGCGACCCTGTGCTGAAAATAAATTATGCGCAGAACCATGATGTCGTGTGCAGCAGCAGCGTTGACACTGTCGGGGCATTGGATGTTGTACGACTTGATGGCGAGGTGAGAGGCGACGACAATTTCAATGGTATAGTGAATATCGTTGCTTTTGACAAGAAAGAACGTGTCCGAACCTTGAGCAACGACGACCCTGCGGTGCCTCCTTTCGAATACTATGACCGCCTGACCCCTATATTCAACGGCAAGTCCGAAGTGCATGATGGACGTTTTTCTGTCGAATTTGTCATTCCAAAGGACATTCGATATAATTATGGATATGCCCATATCGTTATGTACGCATACGATGTCGGCAGAGGCGTTGATGCCAATGGCGTATATGATTCGCTGGTCATCGGCGGCGAATGCAAACACGAGGTTAACGATACTGTCGGTCCCGAGTTGCGTATGTGGTTGAATACCCCTGAATTCGTCAATAATTCCGTGGTGGGGAGCGATGCTCTCTTCTCGGCATTGACGTATGACGAGTATGGCATAAACACTACTGGTAGCGGTATTGGTCACGATATCATGATGTGGCTTGACGGCGATGTCGTGGGTACGAATCTCAACAACTACTATTCGTCAGACATGAACTCCTATCGTGGCGGCAGGGTCGATTATTGGTTGCGTGGACTCTCCGAAGGACATCATTCCCTGCGGTTCCGTTGCTGGGACATGGTAAACAATTCGTCATCTGGCATGCTCTCTTTCATAGTTGTGAATGGCTACGAAGGTGCATTGATAGATGTCCGTGTATTCCCTAATCCGGCAACTGAATATGCCAATTTCCATATCGTCACCAGCTCAGGTGTCGAAACAGACAACATTAAAATAGACATTTTCGACATTTCAGCGCGAAAAGTGTGGTCTTGCTTATATAGTGATTTTGTGCGTGATAATGATGGTAATGTGCTTATTCCGTGGAATTTAACTAATAATGTAGAACCTGGGATATATTTTGCGCGGGTAACTCTCGTCAGCAGTTCGGGAAAATATTACAACAAAACCGTGAAAATATTGGTTAATAAGAAATAAATTTGTAACTTTGCAACTTGAAATCTGAAATAATTTATTATGAAGAAAACTTTAATTACGTTTTGCGCGTTGGCTATGACTCTGTTTGCAGTGGCTCAAGGTCCAGCCGCAACTTTGGATGGTAAATATCCAGAAGGTTATATGAATGCAATCATTTCAGCCGTTCCTTCTCTCGGCATTGGAGCTGACGCAACGGGTGGTGCACTCGCAGATATGGGTGTTGCTACATCTGCTGATATCAACTCTCAGTTCTGGAACTCTTCGAAATATGCTCAGATGAAGAGTGCTGGAGGTTTCACGTTCAACTACTCGCCATGGCTTACCAACCTCGGTGTGAAGGACGTTCACCTCGTATCTGCTGCCGGCTACTACAATATCAGTCCAATGGCTGGTGCTGTCAGCGCATCGTTGCGTTTCTTCTCGCTTGGTCAAGTCACTCTTCGTGAGAATATTGACGATCTCGGCTATCAGGTCACACCTGCCGAACTGGCTTTCGACCTCGGTTATTCACGTATGCTGGCTGAGAATTTCTCGATGGGTGTTGTCCTCCGTTTGGTCTATTCCGATCTCAGTGCAAAGAACGACGAGAATTATAAGGCAGGCTATGCATTTGCTGCTGACATCAATGGTTACTATAACCTTCCTATCGACAATAAACGCGGTACTGATTATTTCCGTTTCGGTTTCAACATCCAGAATCTCGGTACAAAGATTTCGTACGACGGCGGCAACACCAAGAACTTCCTTCCGTTGACCCTACGTCTCGGATTCTCCTATCAGGTGGCATTCGACAAATACAACCGCATGTCGTTCCATGCTGAGGCAAACCGTATGATGGTTCCTTCGCGTAAATCGCGTTATACGAAGAACTACGACCCTAAGAACGAAGATACTTGGGCTATGTCGCAGGATCAGTACAACAAAATGTCTGTAATGCAGGGCTTGGCTTATTCATGGGCTGATGCGCCTTACGGAGCAAAGGAGGAGATGTCTGAATTCAATTTCGGTCTTGGTGCCGAATATTCTTATAACGAACAGTTCTTTGCTCGTTTCGGTTACAACAATGAGGCTAAGATCAAGGGTAACCGTAAGTACTTCACCTTTGGTGCAGGTTTCCAGCTTTCCGGTTTCAAGCTTGACGTTGGCTATGTCATAGGTATCAGCCAGAACAACCCATTGAACAACACTCTGAAATTCTCGCTTGGTTTCGATGTTGACGGCTTGAAGCAGTTGGCTGACGCAGGTAGCGAAAAACGTGCTGAGAAAGAAGCATCTGGAACAGCATGGTAAGAGTTGGTTTCGGATATGACGTACACCGTCTGACCGAGGGCAGGGAGCTCTGGTTAGGCGGTGTCCTCATTCCATGGGATAAAGGGTTGCTTGGTCATTCTGATGCCGATGTGGCAATCCATGCCTTGTGCGATGCCCTGCTTGGTGCTGCCGCACTTCGCGATATAGGTTATTGGTTTCCTGATAACTCTGACGATTTCAAAGGCATCGACAGCAAGATATTGCTCCGCAAGGTTGTCTCTCTGCTTTCCGAACGTGGATATCATATCAACAATGTTGATGTCACAATCTCTGCCCAGCGTCCGAAACTCTCGCCTTATATCGACGATATGCGTGCCGTACTGGCTGAGGTGATGGGAATTGATGTCGATTGTGTCAGCGTAAAGGCTACGACTACCGAGCATCTTGGTTTCGTAGGCGAAGGTCTCGGCATGGCGGCTCAGGCGGTTGCCTGCATCGAAAA
>JAKSNT010000048.1 GCA_024399575.1 Paludibacteraceae bacterium | reverse complement strand
AACATTCTTCCTTAGCTCAGTTGGTTAGAGCATCTGACTGTTAATCAGAGGGTCCTTGGTTCAAGTCCAAGAGGGAGAGCAATAATGGAACATTCTTCCTTAGCTCAGTTGGTTAGAGCATCTGACTGTTAATCAGAGGGTCCTTGGTTCAAGTCCAAGAGGGAGAGCAAAAATCCCGCGAGGGAGACGAAGAAGAGGCATAAGACGCGGGTCTTGTGTCTCTTTGGTTTTTAGACTGAAAAACAATTATGTATTATGACAAAAGATGAGCAATTTGATAAAAGGTACATGCGTATGGCTCTTATATGGGCGGAAAATTCGTATTGCGAGAGAAGAAAAGTAGGAGCTATCCTTGTGAAGGACAAAATGATTATTTCGGATGGGTACAATGGTACACCTTCTGGTTTCCCAAATCATTGCGAAGATGACAACAACGCTTCGTTGCCTTACGTTCTGCATGCTGAGGCAAACGCAATTACAAAGGTGGCTCGTTCGGGAAACAATAGCGAAGGAGCAACATTATACGTCACGGCATCGCCTTGCATAGAGTGTGCCAAATTGATAATCCAGTCTGGAATAAAGCGAGTGGTTTACTATGAGGAATATCGCATAACAGACGGAATTGATCTTCTCAAAAAAGCTGGTGTAAGTGTTGATAAGATAACGCTTTGAATATGAAAAAGGCCTTACTTTACATTCTGATACTGATAGCAGGCGTTTTTATTGGAATCCTGATGACATTGAGAAATACACAGGGATTGCTGAGTACCATATATAATGGAGTGAATGGCAATAATGCCGGCAATAAGATTTCAGAATTATACAACGTGCTGGATAAACAGTATGTAGATTCTATCAATATAAATAAAATAGATGAAGCTACAGTCGCGTATGCCTTGATGCAGTTGGATCCGCATTCGTCATATATACCCAAGGAAGATATTGAAGAGGCTAACGAACAGTTGAACGGTTCGTTTTCTGGTGTGGGAATCCAGTTTAATATTCAGAAAGATACTGTATATATCATTGACGTAATACCTGGTGGACCTGCCGAGAGGGCAGGAATCCTTGCTGGAGATCGTGTGGTGACCGTCGATGATTCACTCTTTGTCGGTAAGTCGATTAACAATGAGAAAGTATTTAAAAAACTGAGAGGTGCAAAGGGTACAAAAATTATACTGGGTATTGTCAGGCGGACTGAGAAGGAGGTATTGAAATTCACGCTCAAACGCGATGATATACCAGTCAATACTGTTAATGCTGCTCATATTGTAAGTGATGGAATAGGATATGTCAATATCTCATCGTTTGGACAAAATACATATTCTGAGACTATGACGGCACTAGCGAAGGTGAAGAAGCAGGGGGCTAAGAGTGTAATAATTGACCTTCGGGGAAACGCTGGCGGCTATCTGGATGCTGCTGTCAATATATTGAATGAGTTCCTGAAACGTGGCGACCTCATAGTATATATCCAAGGTCGTGCTTACAAGAGAACTGATTTCAATGCTAACGGAACTGGTTCGTTTCAAGACATGAAGGTGGCAGTATTGATAGATGAGTTCTCTGGTTCTGCATCTGAGATATTTGCTGGTGCGATACAGGATAATGACCGTGGCTTGGTTATAGGCAGACGTTCGTTTGGCAAGGGTCTGGTGCAGCAGCCTTATCGTTTCAGTGATGGCAGTGAGGCGAGGATAACCATAGCGAGATATTATACTCCTTCGGGGAGATGCATTCAGAAACCTTATACCAAGGGCGACCGTTCGGATTATGATGTTGAGTTGTGGAACAGATTCATTCATGGCGAATTCTATAACGCAGACTCGATACATCAGAATGATTCTGTGAAATATAAGACAGTCAAGGGTCGTACTGTCTATGGTGGAGGTGGCATTATGCCAGACATTTTTATTCCTCGGGATACCATTGGATTGACCCCTTCGTTCAATTATCTCGTGAATCATGCCCTGATATATCAGTTTGCACTTCAATATACTGATTATCACAGAAAAGAGATGAAACAATATAAAAATTGGAAAGATTTGGAGAATTATCTGAAATCGCAGAATTTGGTACGTGAATTGACTATATTTGCCGAAAATCAAGGTGCTAAACTTTCACAACGTGATATGACGATTTCGAGAAACCTGATTGACCAATATGTAAATTCGTATATAGTGAGAAATATGTTGACCGAAGATGATTTCTATCATATACTCAATACGAATGATAAGACCGTCCAAATGGCAGTTAAACAATTAAGTAAATTCTAAAGTGAAGAAATAGAGTATGGAATATGTATTTTTGATTTTTGGATTCGTCTTGCTGACATTATGTGCAGACTGGCTTGTCGAGGGTGCAACAGCAGTGGCAAGAAAATTTGGGATTTCCGATTTGGTGATTGGCTTGACTGTCGTTGCTTTTGGTACGTCAATGCCAGAGTTTATTGTAAACCTATTCGCCTCTATTAGTGGAAACAATGAAATAGCGATGACCAATATTTTGGGTAGTAATACGTTGAATGCGCTTGTCATAGTCGGGCTTACGGCGGTTATATGCCCAATATATTGTTCTAAGGAAATTATACGTTTTGAATTGCCGTTGAGCATTATTGGTGGTGCATTGGTGATGTTGCTCGGTTCGGAATGTTTCGGTAAGTTATATGTTTGCGGTGATTCTGGGTTACAGATGTGGGATGGATTGATATTGCTGATAGGGTTTGCCTTTTTCATGTTCTATACAATAAGGAGTGTTGTCCGGAAAAAGAAAGCAACAGGCGAGAAAGAAGAGCTTGTGATAGACGACAAACCTGTCTGGAAGGCCATTGTGCTGATCTTAGTCGGCTTGGCTGGTCTGACTTTTGGCGGAAAACTGATAGTCGAGAATTCAACAACGATAGCGAAGAATTTTGGGGTAAGCGATGCTGTAATAGGGGCGACTATTGTTGCTCTCGGGACTTCGCTTCCAGAGTTGGCAACCTCCGTTATAGCTGCTTTCAAGAAGAATACTGACCTGGCTATTGGCAATGTGGTTGGTTCGAATATCTTCAATATATTCTTCATTTTGGGGGTGAGTTCGTTTGTCGCACCTATCGATGCATACGACAATTTGTTGGTGGATTCAATGTTGGCTATGTTCAGTGGAGTGATGTTGTTGGCATTTTTGATGGACGATGATGAAAGACATATTTCACGCTGGGAAGGGGCTGTGCTGCTACTTATATATGTAGGCTATGTTTTTGTGCTTTTGAGGTGAACTTAGGTAAGGAAGAAACACCACTGAAATAATTGATGAAATAAATCAATCTGCAAAAATTTTGTGGATTGATTTTTTTGTAGTATCTTTGCAAATTGTAAAGATTCGGTTGAATTGATATTTAATTGTATGAAAAATGAATTGAAAATAAAGCTGTTGGGAGCACTTTTGATGGTGATGACTTTCTCTGGATGCAGTAAGATTGCGACCAGTGTTGGGTTGGAAGTGCGACCTGATCAGGATATAGTGGTCGTATGTGCCGACACGTTTTTGCTTGATTGTGAGAATTATGAGGTTCCATGTATCTCTGCTCAGGCTGATACGATGGTGTTAGGCGAATTTTTCAGCAAGACGTTTGGTAATACAAAGGCTGAGTTGCTGTTGCAATTTGCAGCTCCTGAAAATTATGCATTTCCTGATAAATCTTATAAGCCTGAGCCGGATTCGTTGGTGCTGATGATGTATTATGATTCTTATTTCGGCTCACCGTATGCGCCTTTGGAATTTTCTGTTTATGAGATAAACAAAAATTCAATAAACTATTCTACTCGGTATTCTTCCGACCTTAATCCTGGCGACTTTTGCGATTCAACCATCTTGATGGGCAAGAGGGTTATGACTTCTGTGGATTTGTCGCCGAAGGATTCAGCGCATTTGGCTGATGATGCCGATTTGAAATACGTTAGGTACAAGTTCGACAATTCGCAATGCCAGAGGTTCTTCGGCATTTTGCAAAATCATCCTATGATAACGACTGACGAGTTCCTGAATGATTTCAAGGGATTGTACATAACTACAAGATATGGTTCATCTACCCTTTTGTATATGAACCAGATTACAATGTTCATGTATTATCATTACACGTATCAGAGGGATGGCAAGGATACAACTGTCAGTACATCGATTGTTTTTCCTGCTAATCACGAGGTGCGTCAGTTGAATAGGTTTGTCCACAGAGACAGGGAGCAAGTGGTCTCATCGATACCTGATTCGTTATTGTACATTAAGTCTGTTGCAGGAATCTATCCAAAACTGACAATTCCGGTTGGTAAAATATATGACCGGATGAGACAGAAAATGGATTCATCGAAGTATCTTGCAATAGCTGCTGCAGAATTGCGATTCGAGAATATCGATCTCGACGAAACAGACGTCTGGATGAATCCGCCGACATATCTGATGGCGGTGGAGGAGAGCCAGTTTGATGACTTTATACGTCATAATCAGGTTCCTGATGGTTATGAGACTGACAGGTCGTTGGGATTGTATTCTGTGAGCTCTAATTCTTATTTGTTCGACTTGTCGTTTTTGTTGGCAAGAAGATTCAGGGAGGAAACAATACTGCCGGATGATAAAATGACCTTTATAGTTTTGCCGGTCGATGTTGCCTCGAGCACATCATCATCAGGTGCTACGACAATCAATAAGATACGTCCTTTGGTCAAATTGTCAGCAGCTAAGGTGAGAAGTGCAAAAAACACTAATTCGCCATTGAGGTTGAAAATTCTTTATCAGGGTTTTTGAGATTATGATTCAGATTTATTCAGATAATTACAACAAGGTTCTCAGCTATGCAGATGGGGAATGCGAGAGGTTGGCAGATGCTTCGGTGACTGCCAAGCATCTGCTGCTCGCGATATTGAGAATAGAAGATTGTTCTGCGTCGTTATTGCTGCAAACCATGGGAGTCGATTTGCGAAGTTTGAAACAGGCTGTCGAGGTGGTAGCTTCGAGTAAGTCGCAAAATACAAAAAACACATTGATTGTAGCTTCGCTGGAAGCAAGATATTTCAAAACAAACATTGTAAATACGACTCATATATTGCTTTCGATTTTGCGGGCTGACGATAAGTCACTTTCGCCTATCTTCAAACAATATGGCATGGAATATCGGGAAATAAAAGGAAAGATTCAGACGAATGCTGCTCCATCTACACCAAAAAGCATGTTCGCAGATGATAACAGCATTGATGATGATTGTCTGGATACCAGTGATAAGCCGAAAGTGAATTTTGCCAAGCCGGCACAGGCTGATAATAATGGCAATGGCGATACACCTGCAGTCAACAAGTTTTCACGTGACCTGACAGAAGCGGCTCGTCGTGGTGAGTTGGATCCATTGGTAGGACGGGATGCAGAAATAGAGAGAACCATACAGATATTGTCGCGCAGGAAGAAAAACAATCCTATCCTGATAGGTGAACCTGGAGTTGGAAAATCGGCAATAGTTGAGGGTATTGCGCAGAAAGCAGTAGGTACGGATACAACTTTCCCGCTCAGAAATAGAAGGATTGTTTCGTTGGATATGGCTGCACTTGTGGCAGGAACGAAATATCGTGGGCAGTTTGAAGAGCGAATAAAGGCTGTTATCAACGAAATAGAGAGTCACAAAGATATTATATTGTTTATTGACGAAATACATACTATCGTAGGGTCTGGGGCTACGGCAGGGTCGCTTGATACTGCAAATATACTGAAACCGGCGTTGTCGCGAGGCAGAATACAGTGTATCGGTGCTACAACGTTGGATGAGTATAGACAGAGCATTGAGAAAGACGGTGCTCTGGAACGTAGGTTCCAGAAGGTAATGGTAGAGCCTACGAGCGATGAGGAAACCATACAGATACTCAGAAATATCAAATCGCATTATGAAAAACATCACAATGTCACATATTCCGATGAGGCTGTCGAGGCGTGTGTGATGTTGTCTAAACGATATATTGTAAACAGAAACTTTCCTGACAAGGCAATAGATGTGATGGATGAGGTTGGTTCGAGAAAGCATATTTCAAATATTTCAGTTCCGGAAACTATTAAAAAGATTGAACGGGAAATACTCGAAACAGAGCAATTCAGGAAAGATGCCGAAATCAGGCAGGATTATGAACTGGCTGCTAAATGTAGAGACCAATCGCAGGTGCTGAATGTCAGGTTGGAGAAGGAGCAAAGCGAATGGCTGGAAAAGAACAGGGGCAATAGGCAATTGATTACCAAAGAGGATATAGCTGTAACTGTTTCGATGATGTCAGGAGTTCCGTTGAAACAACTTACCGAAGATGAAAATGTGCGTCTTGTCAATATGTCTGAGGTGCTGAAAAGTCAGGTTGTCGGTCAAGATGAGGCGGTAGATGCCATAGCCCGTTCTGTGCGCCGTGGCAGGGTGGGGCTGAAAGATCCTAACAGGCCGGTCGGAAGTTTTATTTTCGTTGGTCCTACTGGTGTTGGTAAAACGCTTTTGGCAAAGAAACTTGCCGGCTTTATGTTCGGTTCTGAGGATGCGATTATTCGTGTTGATATGTCGGAGTATATGGAAAAATTCTCGTCTTCGCGGTTGATAGGAGCACCTCCAGGATATGTAGGATATGATAAAGGTGGTGAACTTACCGAGAAGGTCAGGCGAAAACCTTATTCCATTGTGTTGTTTGACGAGATTGAGAAGGCACATCCGGATGTGTTCAATATGTTGTTGCAATTGCTCGATGAAGGGGCGTTGACTGACAGCAATGGACGCAAGGTCGATTTCAGGAATACAATTGTCATTATGACATCGAATGCCGGAACTCGGCAACTCAAGGAGTTCGGTCGTGGCATTGGGTTTGACGTGGCGGCGGATATTGACAATGCCTATGCTCATTCCATAACCGAAAAGGCATTGCAGAAATTGTTCTCGCCTGAGTTTCTGAACAGGGTCGATGATATAATCCATTTCAATTCCCTTTCTAAGGAAAATATCAATAGTATAGTGAAGATAGAACTTTCGAAGTTCGGTAAACGTTGTGAGGATATTGGAATACACCTGAATGTCGATGAGCCTGTGGTGAGGTATATAGCCGAGAAAGGCTACGATCCTAAATATGGTGCAAGACCTCTGAACAGGGCATTGCAAACCTATTTGGACGACCCTCTGGTGGAGTATTTGCTTGCTAATAATATAAGTGGTGACAGAACGATTGATGTGTTGATAGACAACAATAGAATTGTTATTAAAGAATGAGATTTTATATTCCTGCAATATTATTGATTGTGGCGACTCTTGTCTATCTTGCCATTAGGACGGCGAGATTGTTCACTATGTCTATGGCTGTGGCGGTAGTCATATTCATTATGTTGTATGCTATTGCCATTGGTGTGATGTCGTCATCTCTGTATATGAATGGACAAAAGCCATATCAGCACTATATGGTCTTGATAGGCTGCACGCTCAGTGGGTTGCTTATAACATTGCTGTTCACTATGATGGTATGCGATATTGTCGGGCTGTTTGTTCATGTGCCGGGATGGTGTCAGGGATTGGCAACATATATCATTGCGGTGGGAATCACTGTATATTCCTTCCATATTGCCAGAAATCCAGTGATTAGGAACATTCCCATAAAGATTTCGAAAACTCAGCAGCCATTGAGAGTAGTACAGTTGACAGATTTGCATATCGGGCATTTCAGAGGAAAAGAATGGTTGGATGAAGTGGTTGAACAGGTCATTTCAGTGCATCCTGACATTGTCGTCATTACTGGCGACATCTTCGAGTCGCATTACAATTTCAGCGAGCAGAACGTTATGCCGTTGCAGAGATTGCAGATGCCGGTGCTGTTTGTGGAAGGAAATCACGACATATACGTGAACCAGTTGAAGGCAAAATCCCTGCTTCGCAATATCGGGGTTAAAGTCCTGGAGAACGAAAAGATTGATACTTTGGGCGTGCAGGTTGTCGGACTGAATTATATGCGTGCGGACGATAAATCGCGCGATGCCATGCATGTTGCTAAAGGGGATGTTACTATCGAAAATGTGTTGCCGACATTCGAAATTGACAGTACACGCCCTTCAATATTGCTGCACCATAATCCCCAAGGCATTGAATATGCATCTGCCAATAGGGTGGATTTGTATCTTGCAGGACATACGCATGGCGGGCAGTTCTTCCCAGTGACACTTATAAACCATTTTATTTATAGGTATAATAACGGGTTGTATGAATTTGGCAATACTCAGATTTATACTTCGCCCGGATTGGGCACGACGGCTATACCTTTGCGTTTTGGTACGCATCCTGAAATAACAGTGATAGATATTACAAAGTGAATTTGGATAGGAGAAAGATTGCAAATGCCCTATTGACAGCGGTAGTGTTGTTCGTGGCAATACTGACTGCCTGTCGTTGGAATGCCTGGTTCGTGGAACCATCAGAGACGGGCATTCCGGTGATTGGCAATGACACTGTTTTGACATTCGGAAAAGATTCTTCATTGGTGAAGACTTTTTTGAATTCTGAAGGGAGATACTGTTGTCAACGGGTGAAGGATACTCTGCCTGCCATGCGGAGGATTCTTGTGTTGGGCGATATTCAGGATAGGGACGATGAGCAGGCTCGGACAACAAATAGGTTGCTCAAGGCAATAGTTGAGCGCGAACGGCCGGATGTGATATTGCAGACTGGCGATTTGGCAGAGCGGCCATTGCAATCTGCCTGGAATAGAGTCTATGCTGCTTTTGATTCAGTCGGAATACCTTTAGTGTCAGCACTTGGCAATCATGAGTACCATAAGGGCGTGGTATCTCGGACAGACGTGAGATCGTTGTACACATTCCCGTATTTCGGTCATGCGGATGTCAATAAATCTGCAAATGCTGCGATTGCGTTGATTGCTGACACTCTGGATGTGTTTATATTGGACTCTAACCGTCCGCTCTGGGATATTTTCAGTCAGAGTACCTGGCTGGAAAATGCTTTGGATAGTTCGACTGCCATTCACAAGATTGTTATGACGCATCATCCGTTGCGCTCGTCGAAATCGTGGTTCAACAATCTGTTTGTCAGACTTGCGTTTGAGGAGGTGATAAAACGGCATGACGTACAGTTGGTGCTGGCAGGACACGAACATTGCTATATGCACTATGATGGAGATTATCATCAGATAATCTCCCATTTCTCTGCTAAGAAGTATGGCGATGGCGGGAACAGTGGCAGACATTACCTTATTATTGAGGTTGATGGTGACGGGATGTATGTAGGTGTGTATGATGAACATGGAAAAGTTGAGGACATAATAATAAAAAATAAAATGGTATGAAAACAAGAATGTTATTTTTTGCACTTTGCATTATGCTGGCTTTGGCTGCCTGTAGCAAAGATGAACTGACAACAGTAGCACAGAGTGGCGAAGCGGCATCTCCAGTGGCTGAGTACGATTATGCCACATTGATTTTGATGTACACCCCAGGCGAGGAACTCTTTGACGGAGTGATTCATCCTGATGCTGGTCTTTATGACAATTATTTCGATGTTGATGAGGCTGCAAAAGAGCATGTCGGCTATATTGAAATGTTGCGCAAGAACGGCATAGAGGTGCGTACGGTCAAGGATGTCCTCATGAGTTTGGAAAAAGAGGAGCTGCAGGCTTTGGCATCAAAATATCTGGTGTATGATGCAAAGGATACGCATCTCGATTCTGCCGAAGTTGAGAACTATCGTCAATCTACGCTTGCCTGTATGAGCAAGGCTGACCTTATCAGGATATTGTTCCTTCATCCTAAGGTGATTTTGCACGAGACAGGGATGAATACCGGAGTCTCAGCCGAGTATGTACACGAACCATTGATGAATATGTATTTCATGCGCGACCAGAGCATCAATACTCCATGCGGACCAATCTTGTGCAGGATGAATTCATCGCAGCGTTTCCCAGAGGTGGACATTGTCGAGGTCTGCTATCGTAAGATGGGCATAGAGCCAGTCTATAGAATCAGTGGTGAGGACAGCTATCTCGAAGGTGGCGACTATATACCTTTTGGCACGTTTGCATTCCTCGGTCAGGGATTAAGGACATCTCAGCCAGCGATTGACGAGATGCTGGAACATGACGTGATAGGTCACGACACTCTTGTTGTCGTTCGCGACCACTGGAAAAACCAGTATCAGATGCATCTCGACACATACTTCAATATAATCGACAAAGACCTCGCTACTCTTTGTTTCAACAGATTTGATGCAAAGGATACAAGCGATGTGAACTTCCTCACCATTGACATGTATGCGCGTGCTGAAGGCGAGAAGGAGTATCACGCTGTAAGCGAGTATGCAGGCTATTCGTTCAAGCAGTTCCTGTCTGACAGGGGGATTGACGTTATCCGCATTGACAAGAAAGATGCTGACCATTATGCAAACAACTTCCTTGCCATAGGTGGTCGTCATATCATGTCGGTTGCCGGACAGAGCAAGGAACTTGAGGCTGAATATGCAAAATACAAGGTGAATGTCGAGTGGGTTCCTCTGGATAATCTGATTGGGGGATATGGTGCAGCACATTGTATGACGCAGGTTATATACCGTAAAAAATAGTCACTATGTTATCAGCAGAGTGGAAGGAATTTTTCAAGGATTATAGGAATCCAGCCTTGCATGAGGCAGTGAACAGAGTCTATTCATCGGAGACTGTTTATCCGAAACGTGAAAACCTGTTCCGTGCTTTCGAGTTCTTCAAACCAGAAGAGACACGTGTAGTTATATTGGGTCAGGATCCTTATCCTCAGCCAGGCAATGCGTGCGGACTGGCATTTGCAGTGCCCGACACGCAACCTGTTCCCGGTTCGCTGCAACACATATTCGCCGAGATAGATTACGAGTTTGGCGTGGAGAGACCAGACAGAAGTACATCTTTGACCCAGTGGGCAGAGCAGGGGGTATTGCTGCTTAACACTATTCTCACAGTCCGTCATGGCTCGCCAATGAGCCATTGCAATATTGGGTGGCAGGCATTTACTGATTTTGCCATACGTAAGCTTTCCGACGTCAACGAGAATATGGTGTTCCTTCTGTGGGGCAATCCTTCCGGAGCTAAGGCTTCGCTGGTCAATCCTGACAAGCATTTAATCATAAAGACGACACATCCTTCGGGCTTGTCGTGGGGAAAACTTGCCGATGGTTCACGCCAGAAATGGAACTCTTTTTGGGGATCAAGTCAATTTGTGCAGTGCAACCAGTACCTCGAAGAACATGGATATAAGCCCATAACGTGGTGATACATTGGTGTTTGATGGTGCTTTGTAAAATAGTTTGAAAAATTCGTCGAAAATATTTTGCTGGGTAAAGAAAAATTCGTACCTTTGCAGTCGATTTGAGGGGTAATCCTCAGGTCGAATATGGTGGCTGTAGCTCAGTTGGTTAGAGCATCGGATTGTGGTTCCGAGGGTCGCGGGTTCGAGTCCCATCTGCCACCCATAGCAAAGTCAAGTCGCAAATCGTTGTTCGGTTTGCGACTTTTTTTTCGTTTCGATGATTTCAAGACAGCTGCGCAATGGCATCTTGAAACGGCATCGCAGCAGATGTAGAGAGACGAGGCACTGCGACCTTACTCAAGTTTGAACATTATGACTCCTCGTCAGGCTGCCCGCCATGAGGGTGAGATAACCTGATGCTGGAAAAGTTATAAGGAGAAATAGGAATAATGTTAATTTTTGTCAACCGGTATCAGTGATAAAAGAAGAATAGATAACCTAAATCAGAAGACTATGCATAAGTATTGATATCTTATCGAAACTCCCATCCACCTCCCATCTACCTCCCATCCACCTCCCATTTTTTATGAGAGTTTCGTGGGAGTTTTCTGGGTACATCTGTGTTATCGCATTTATATTTCGAAGATGATTCAGACGCTACATTGCCGTTATGCGGCAATTTGATAAGGATATTATTTTGTAAATTTTAACAATGTGGCAATAGTAAATGTTAATACTGAATTACCATTCAATTGGTTTTGTGCAATTTTTATGGTAAAACATTTCTACATGTCAGAAAAAAGTCGTACCTTTGCAAAAATTTTGCGAAGGTCGGCACGACCTTTGCAGCCGAATTAGAGCAGTACAGATTATAACATATCGAACATACGTATTACGCACGATGTAAAATAGGAACGAGTCGTGGCGTTTTACTTTGAGGACGCACGAATTGCCCCTCCCCCGTCAACCAGAACGAGGGGGGGGGTAATTCGTTGATATATAATCTTCTACAAATTGTCTTTTAATTTTCGCTGGATAGCAGACTTAAAATGACAGATTCATGTACCGATTTCACGACAGACAGACCCCTTGCCATTTCGGCATGCGGGTGTCCCCCGATAGTATCTTCAACTGAATACCAATGGTTCGTCATGCGCGTCACCTACAGCCGTGAGCTGAAGGCAGAGCAACTTCTCCGAGAGGCGGGAGTGGAATGTTTCGTCCCAATGATGTGGGTAAGAGACGAAAATGGCGAGCACGACATACCGGCAATACACAACCTTATCTTCGTGCATACATCCCGTGATTTCATGGACGACTACAAGCACAAGATGGAGAATGAATGTCCTTTGCGCTACACGATGGACAAGAGTACCGGACTGCCTATGGTGGTGCGGGAGAAGGAGATGGAGGATTTCATGCGTGTGACTAATGACAAATCAAGCGACATACTTTATCTTGACAATCCAGATGTTGCCGCCACTAAGGGTACACCGGTCGAGGTGATGTTCGGGCAATACAAAGGCATACAGGGCAAACTGCTCCGTGTGCGCAAGGATCGCAAGGTGGTGCTGCAACTGGCTGGAATGGTAGCTATCGCACTGAGCGGCATTCCGATGGAATGGTGCCGTATAATCGAAGAATAATCACATTAAATTTATGAGAAAATACATTCTTATTACCATTGTGCTGACATCAATGATGATGTCGTGTGCCACACACAAGC
>JAKSNT010000047.1 GCA_024399575.1 Paludibacteraceae bacterium | reverse complement strand
TCAGCCACCTTCTGGTTGTCAACCAGCGTTCGCAACGTCTTTCGGTCAACCACAGTCGCCGGACCACCTACACTATATACTATTGAAAATTTATACATAATAATTCATTTCTTTTTCCTCACGCAGAATACGCAGAATTATGGGAAATTTTTCTGCGTATTCTGCGTATTCTGCGTGAAACATAATCGTATTCTGCGTGAAAGAAACATTAACATGGGAATTCTTCCGCGTATTCTGCGTATTCTGCGTGAAACTAAATTAATTCTGCGTGAACCCAAATCAAAACTGAGTTTTTATCCCCTCCCTCACGCCAGCAATCGCTTTCTGCGACTTTTTCCACATCTCCTTGTGGCACGCTGTGGTCTCAGTCGGGTTCTCGAAGATAGGGAACTTCATCGTCACGATGAAATTGCGTGATGTCCGTTTCACCGTCAGGTTGTTTTCACGCAACACCTCGTCAATCCGTGGAGGAACGACCACAGGCGAAGGACCGTACGTCACGTCAGCGCAACCATTCTTCCGCACGTTGATAGTGCCATGGTGTTTGCCCACACCGAAATCTAATACAGGTTCAGCCTCTGGCAAACCCGAGTTAATAACAATGCCATTCTCGGTGAACGACACACGGCAATCCAATTCTTGCTTCTTCATATAAATAGTACAATATTAATAGGTTAATTATTTAATCTTCATTCTCCTCTTGTGCAAGGATAAAATCCATCTTTTTCTCGCTCCAGAATTTACTCTCGCCGCCGCTCTGTTTGTATTTGCTGATGCGCAGAGTTATGTAGCGTTCGGCAAACTCCTCAAACTCGCTCTCGTCCTTGTCGAACTTCTCTGCTGCTTCGAAGTAGTATTTCTCGACCATAGGAGATAGCATCTCAGGATCATTTTCTTTGTCAGCCAGCAGACAAGTCAGCCAGTCAACGATATCAACATTTTCGTTGTAGATTTTCAATTGATATGCATTCATATTTTTCTGATTTTTAGAGTTAAACCTATTTCGCGCATCTTGCCGTAGAGTGCATTCATTTTCGAGTACATCAACCTCTCGGATACGCCTCTTTTTTTAGCCAAAATTCTGACTGTCTCTTTCGTATCGTAATAGTTACGCTGCAGTTCAGTGAAAAGCTTTAGGTCGTCACCTTCAAGCGAAGCTTTTATCAGGTTGAGTTCCTCATTTGCCTCATCAGCCTTCTGCTGCTCTTCGAAATCAGGTGATGCGATTGTCTCTTCGAGAGTGTAAGAGTCATCATCACAGCCAACCTGCTTGTCCAATGATACATGAAAAATTTTCGTGTATTGATAGTTTTGCACGACGACACCACAAGCTGTTTTGTGGATGTAATGTTTCAGCACACCTTTAATGTGTGGAGTGCAGAAAGTCACGAACGATGCGCCTTTCTTGTTGTCCGATTCGTAACGGCTGGCACATATCACCATGGAATAATAGGCGAGCGACCTCAGATCCTCAAACAGCTCATTGTTGCCATCAAGCTCAATCCCCGACTCTTCCGCGATGGTGCGTACGATTTTTGCTGCATAATCCACATGCTTTGCCACAAGCTCCTGTTTCTGTCTGTTCAGCTCCTTAACTTCATTTTTATTTTTCATAATTGATAAATTTAAATTCTACAAAATTTGGTTTTCTCGAGTAGCCTCTCTACCCTTGTTATTAACACGAAACGGAAAAATTGAATACCGTCTCTACCGTCAAAAGTACCGCGTACTATTCTGTAAAAAACAGATTATCAACCGCTTCATAGTCCTTGATAATTTTTTTATAATTTTTTTCCGTCACGTGACTTTTACGAATTTCCCTAAGGTTACGAATGCCGAAAAGCAGGTACAGTTCCTTCTCGGGAAATGGTTTATTGCCCTTTATCCACCGGACATAGCCAAGCTTGTAGTCAGATTTGTCGTTGCAGAACACTCTGCTTAAGAAATAGGTGAGCAGGCTGTTGGTTTTGAAATGGCTGATGATTTTGCCATTCTCGAGAGTCAGGTAACCTCTTTCGAAAGCCCTTCGGAAAGCCGCCCTGTGAATCAGCTTGTGCTTCAGCTCTCTTGGCAGCAGCACGACAGGGTCGTCCGCATCTTTACATAATGTGGTCTCTTCTGTCTGGCTGATTGTGATGTTGAGGCTAAAGTTTTTGCCGTCAAGGTTCTGAAGAAGTGAAATCACCTCCTCTGTTGATGAAAATGAAATGGTTTTATCATTCATACAATGAATTGATTTGCGAGGTGGAGATTTCAGACTGTTGCTAGCTTTACCCGGGAATATCCTCCGTCGTCACCAACTCATTGTTTGTAAAATAAAAAAACTCGCTCCTCGGGATATTCCCGAAAAGCGAGTGCAAAGGTACGACATTATGTTCTGAGTGCCTTGGGTGGGTATTTATTACCTATCAGACAAAAAAAGATAACCCTTACGGATTATCTTCAATATGAGCAACTTATGATTGGATGATTTTATTAGTAGGTGGCTAATTATTTTTGAACCACTCTAATACTGACTTATATGTTTTAATATTAAATTCTTTGTTTTTTATTCGTTCTCTCATCTCATTAGAATATGATTCAAGTGTTACTTCTGTCGAAAAGCCACAATCATCTGTCATAAACCGGAATATTGCACCTCCTGAAGGATTTTCTGCCACCAGTTTTTTCTCTCTCCATTGCATAATGAAACATGTGAGTATGTCATTCACAGTGTCTTTCTTATTACAGCAGAGCGATCTGCTTGAAAGGTCATGCTTTTTCATATATTGCATAAAGCGGTATTTTTCCCGATATTTTATATCGGTATTCTCTCTGGTTGGCTTCTCGTTGATAAAAAGATATTGTATTGGAGGACCCTTTTTCTTGTCTTTTGAACGAAATGAGCAGTCGTCTTGAGGCTTATCATTCATATTCAATACAATTTTATTTAGTTCCTCAACTGTTTTCTTCTTGTTAAAGAATTCATATAACTCATTTTCACGCAAATCCAGTTTCGCCACCTCTAAAATGAAATCTTGTTCTTCGTGTTCAACAAACAGCTTGCCTATTCTTGTTTTTCCCAATTCCTGAAGAGTGTTCTGATGATATTCCTGTAATTGCATCTTGGTCGGTTTTTCCCAAGGATATAGTTTATCCAAAGAGCAGTAAAAAGCACCTTTGTCTTTCTTTTCAGTCCAATATAGCTGCTCGTACCTTGCTTCACGGTTTTTGTATGCCAACATGATGGACTCATCGTTCATATTGTGAATTGCATCATAACAGGAAATCATGAGATCAAGCAATACCGAATAACTTTTGTTCAACATATCCAGCAACTCTCGCTCATTTTCTGCAAGTTGTCTTTCTCGTGAATGCCATTTCTTTATAGATTGATCCCCACCACATACTTTGTTGAGAAATTTTTGATATGAACACAGATAGTTCCTGCTATCTTCTTCGTCACATAGATCTTCTTCAACAACAAAATCATTGATTTTGTGCCTGGATGTTTTCAGCCATTTTTTTATCTCCTTGATTTCATCAAAAGGATATGGAGGAAACACACCTTTCAGCGAATCTGCTATATCCTCTGCATCTTCGTATGTACTCCACATTCCATGCAGCAACTTGTCCAATTGCACGCAGCGTTCATGCCAATCTGTATTGTTCCATTGGTCAATGAAGCAGTCGCAATCGTTTAGTTGTTTTTCCAATCTTTTCAGGAAATCGCTTATGTTGTCCTTTACCGTCATACTTCTTTCTGAAATGTTCCGGAATCTTCTTTATAGACAGCTATGAAATCATTCAATTTCTGACGCAATTGCCTCCAGTTGGGCATATATTGTTCAATGCGTTTCTCGAACAGACGGCTATGATTTGCAACCGACAGATGTACCAATTCATGTACAATGACATAGTCTATGTATGATATGGGCACACGTGCCAGTTCAAGGTTGAACAGCAATGTGCGTTTCTTTTGCTGGCAAGATCCCCATTCTGCACGCATCTGTTTTATCCGCCAACCCACATTTTCTTCATTCATAATCTGACTCCATCGTTCAACAGCATCAGCCAGATATTTTCGCAGGTTTTCACGTTGCCACCCGGTTATCAGTTCTCCACGTCTTTCTTCACTTGTGTTTGGGCGGACGGTCAGAAGCAATTGCCCACCTACCTTGCGGACAGTGTGTGTGCATCCATGTTCCTCAATCACTTTCAGCAGCAGCCGTTGTCCGAACAGATAATGGCTTTCACCTGAGACATAGTGACGTATCGTCTGACGGGGTTGGGATAGTATTTCGCCTCTCTGGCGTTGAATCCAGGCTAATTTCTGTAACACGAAAGCCTCGATGTCTGTCCTGTCCAGATATTCAGGGGCAGACACATGCACACGGGCGTCTGGTGGATAGACAGCCAGATGTATGTGTTTGATAGGCTTGCGCTCTATGTCTATTTCGATGTCTCCTACCTGCATCACCAATTCTGTGCACTGATTATACGCATTACCTCATCAACATCATACTCTGTATCAATAAGAGCTTTTCTCACTGTGCGTTCCACTATGCGTTTCTTTACAGGACTTGTCTTGAAATCAATCTTGCATACATTATGCACCGATTCAAACAGATATTCTGCAAATGCCTCGTCATGTCCGAAATTATCGTAGAAGGCTTTTTTCTGTGGACACTTTCCCTTCCAAGGGTCATCATCATGCGAGCGCATTTCGTTGGTCAGTTCCTTTATTCCCCGTAAGTAGTCACTGTAATCAATCTTTTTCTGTCTCAGGTCTTCCAACAGACGGTTCAGCCTATCAGAAAATCGGTGATATTCTTCAGGATTGCTGTCTTGCTTACGGTTGATCACACGTCGAACGTTGCTTGCCATTGTTTCAGCCACGCCACGTTCACCTCCCAACTCTTGTTCTGCCTCTTTATCAACTTCCACTTCTCCGTCACTTATATGTATTATGTCAAGGAATGAGAAATCATCCAATGACTCCAGCTTCTCGCTTCTTGGGGCAACGATATAACGGTCAAGCAGGGCACGCATCTGTGCGTCATACATTTTCATGTCAACGTAGTCGCCCGAGCACTGCATGATGGCATGGCGCAACTCATCGTACATTTTCACCTTGCCTGCAATCTGCCTTGTCTCATCCTCAGTAAACCCGGCTTCGTCCATCTGCATTGCTATCATCGAGTACCTTCTGCTCAGACGCATCACTGCCTGATAGAAATCCTCGCGTCTTGTAGCATTCTTAATCACCTCCAATTCACGGTCTTCCGCCTTGGTAGTATGGTGGACACAGAAATAATCCAGATAGTCAGTAATTTCCTTCGGGTCTTCCACTTTCTCGCAGAGTTTCTCCAACGAAAGCAATGCACCTTCCAGTTCACTGCGTGCCTCTTTCAGACGGTCTTTCAACAAACCGTCAACATCCTCACGATCATACCCGCTGAATGCGCCTTCACCATTGGTATAATCTTCAATAGCACCATATATGCGTGTAAAGAGTCCTTTATAATCCACTATGTAACCAAACTCCTTCTGCCCGCCATTCACACGGTTTACACGGCAAATTGCCTGGAAAAGGTTATGGTCACGCAATGTTCTGTCTAAATACAGATATGTGGCTGATGGAGCATCAAAACCTGTCAGCAGTTTGTCAACGACTATTAGAAGTTTCATGTCAGCAGGTTGATTTATGAAGCGTTCTTTCACCTCATGTTCAAACTGTTCGTATGTCTTGTCGCCAATCATCTGGTGGAAATACATATTCTTCAACTCCTCTTCTGTTTTCTGCTCACCTGTATAACCTTCGTCCAGATTTATCACATCATTATACGAGCATACAACGGCACAATGCTGACCAAAGCCCTGTTCGTCGAACAGATGCCAGTATTTGAGTGCGGTGTAGATATCCTCTGCCACCAACATGGCATTTCCATAGCCTTCGTACAGCGCAGGCAGCAGCATCATATCCTTCAATATGTCACCAACGATGCGCAACATCCGCTCGTTGCTTGAATAAACCTTCTGCAGCTTTGCCCATCGGTCTTGCAATGCCATTCTTGCCTTCTCTGTCAATGCCTTTGTCTGGTGGTCAAATATCTGGTTCAGTGCATTGGCGTCTGAAAGTTGCTGGTCTATGTAGCGTGCTTCGTATCTCAAGTCAAGCACGACACCGTCATCTACTGCCTCGTCAAAACGGTAACTGTGAATATAACTGCCGAAATTGTCGTTCGAGGTCAATACATTTTTGTCTTTTTTCAGCAACGGAGTGCCGGTGAAGCCAATGAACATCACATCCTCGCCCAATATCTCCTTCATTGCACGGTTCAACTTGCCGCCCTGTGTGCGGTGACATTCATCTACGAATACGAAGATATTGCCTTTAGCCTTGAATCCCGAAGGCAGGTTCTCCCTCAGTTCCCTTATGAATTGATCGACGGTAATTTCTCCCGGTTTTGCATCCCTGCCCCCTCTGCCGTTCGAACCAAATTTATGGACGAGTGTAGTTATAAGCCATGGGTCTTCGCTGTCGTTCAGCAATCCCAACAGCTGTTTCCCGCTTTTTGCCCTCTCTACGTCATCCTCGCCTGTCAGTATGAAACGCTGTGTTATCTGATAGTCAAGCTCGTCACGGTCAGTTATGACAACCACACGTGCGCCCCTGACATTCTCGTGTATCCACTTTGCCAGCCATACCATTGTCAGCGATTTGCCCGAGCCTTGCGAATGCCAGATTATTCCGCTCTCTTTTGCCGATATGCGAGGCTTTGCAGCCTGCAATGCAAAGAACTGGTTTGGACGGGCAACCTTCTTTACACCTCCGTCAAATACAATGCAGTTTTTTATCATCTCAAGCAGACGTCTTTTGTCAAGCATCTGCAGTATGCTGCGGTATAATTCGTTGGGAATACGCTCGGCAGTGAATGGAGAAGCATACTCTTTATCGTTCTCAGCTGTCCCGGCTGGTTCTTTCCATTTCACAAAATACTTCTCAGGAGTCTTGATGGTGCCATAGTAGAGTCCTTCGCTCGGATTGCCAGCCATGACAAGTTGTACGGTAGAGAAAAAACCAGGTATCTCTCCGTCCTGCTGATTGCGGTAATTCTGGCGGATGCCTTCGGCAACACTTATGGCGGCACGTTTCAGCTCTATCACCACCATGGCGATACCATTGACATAGACCACAATGTCAGGTCGGCGAGTCACATCCTTGCAACCCTCCCGCAGCACTGTCACCTCCTCGGCAACAGCAAAATCGTTATTGTCAGGATTGTTCCAGTCAATGAAACGCACTGTGCGTTCTATCTTGCCTTTCTCGGGATTGACAGTAGTGAATGAGGTGAGCAGTTTCCAAACCTTTTCGTTGGTGTCATAAAGGTCCTTCCATGTGTGACATTGGGCAACTCCCATGAGCGTATATATTGCTTGTTGGCTCTGAGCATACGACCACCCATTTTTTCCAAGAAATTCCGACAATTCAGCATACCTGATATTAGTGTTGTCCTTCTTCTTCACAGTCTTGTCCACCATGTTTTTCTGTATGCGACCCATGGCATCAAATTGCTGGCTGTCTATGTCCAACCTGCCCATATAGCGATAGCCGAGCTCATGCCTCATCAGTTGGATAAGTTCGTTTTGCACTTGCCGTTCGTGAAGGTCTAATATTGCTGCCATTTATTTTTTATTTCTATTGACTTTAATGTAACAACAAAATAAATATATAGCACTAATTATAAGTACGTTGCATTAATTTATTCCTTATTTTATTTTCTATTTGTTTTTTTATCGCCATTCTGTTTCAATGAATATCTTCGGTTTTTGTTTGCACCTTCAATCTCCAATTTATCATCAACCATACCATAAACCATCTTTCTGACCTCTCTGATATCCACCTCTGGCAACCTTGACGCAATCTCAGATATCGAACTTTGGGGATGTTTTTCCAGATCGTGAATTATGAGAGACTCAAGCACATCCGACTCTACGGTTTTTAACGTTGTCGGGATCTTATCGGCTTTGGCACGTTTTATCAGCAACGGATTTATTACATAATAAGAACCCTTGTGAACACCTTGCTGGAGAATCAATCCCTGTTTGAGCAATGCGGCTGTGTAGCTTCTTAATCTTTCATCATCCGACAATTGAAGTTCCTTGGAAAGGGCTGTTGAATACATCTTCTGTTCGCGTGCAATAATACCAAAAACCGTGAAATCTTTTTGAGTTAGCTGGTAATACTTCATCACATAATCGAGCAAAGGCAATATCTCTGGATTTAAGATTTTGGCATATTGGGTCACAACACATTCGCTGAAGTCAGACTGGACTAACGGTTTTTGCTTGACCTCCATGGAGTTCAGTTCATATATGAGATTATAACCGGAACCCTCGCCTTCCATGAGACCAAGGGCAAACATCAGTTCTATGAAGTGTGGATTTCGTCGATATCTTGTATGGAGAATGTTGTCTTTTGTCACCCCTAACGGAAGACCGCCAGGGTTGGAGATTTCCAATCTGTCGGGATATGCCTTTATCATTATGTCACTTGATATGGTCATTGACTGGTGAACGATGGCGTTAACCAGCAATTCACGCAGGACTTTCGGGTGATAGTGCCTTATCTGTTTGCGGAAAAGTCCATTTGGGAATTCATAGTAATAAGTCAGTTCCACAGCCTCTTTCTCGATATTTTCAAGTAGTTCCTTTGGATTCTTCACGTCATTGCGCCATTCCACCTTTCTGATTTTGTTTTCATCCGCATCATAGACAATATATTGCACGGTGATGGGATAACTCATTCTGTTTTTCTGTTTGGCTGTTCCCAGCCAAAGCACGCCGAGGTTAGTCAGGTATCTCTCGTCAATCAGGCAATAGTGTTCCGCTATCTCGTTGTCATCCATCTGCCTTATGTGATCTCCGATACGATTTGAGGCCCGCACCTCGTTTGCCAATTTATGGAGCTCAGAAATGTTGGTTTCTTCCACAAGCGAATTGCTTCTTTTGATTTCCCATTGGAAACATCCCTTCATCTCGCTGAGTCTCAGCATATCCTCGCTGCGTACAGGTTCACACTTGTCTGCAAAACGCATATAGTATTTGCCATCAGAAGTGGAGGCTATAGATTGCATGGACGGAAACACGGTGATGATGAAATACTGACTGCCTGTTTCGTCTGTCAGTACCTCAGAAGCCGAAAGTCCAACGTTGAAACAGAGGCTGCGAAGTCTTGTCACTGCATCGTTCACCTCGTCAGTTTGTATTGTTTGGCCTGGCAGCGTATGCTTCTTCTTGTCGTCATAACCAACATAAATCAACCCACCTTGAGCATTAGCCAAGGCAACACACGTCACAGCCAAATCTCTGTAACCTTTATCGCCAGTGCGTATTTTCTGTAATGACTTGTATTCAACAGTTTGTGTTTCCGAATTCATATTATATCAAGGTTTTTATTTCAGTCGTTTCTTTCCTGTCAGCAGTTCCTCCATCATGCCGGAGCGTATCTGCTCGTATTTTGCTTTCTCTATTTGCAGGACGGAGATTTCATCGTCCATCGAGGTGAGAATGTCAGCGATAGTTCTTTGTTCTTTTAGCGAAGAAGGGTAAGTTACTGTCACTGCCTTAATCTTATTGAAGGAGATGCTGTTGACTTTTGTTCCTTCTGACAAGTATTCTATTTGTTTCTTTGTCGATCTATGAGACAGAATGTAAGAAGTGAATCTGTGGTCAAACAAATCATTGGCCTTTGGACGTAATAGAATTGTATGTAAACCAGCAATCGCTTCTTTTCCACAAGTAATTACGGCAATACACTTTCCTATGCCTTCGTAATCCTCAGAAGCATCAGCCATGATTATATCTCCATCCTTCAAACGAGTGTATCTGCCTGCTTGCTCTTTTGTTATGGTTTGTATTTCGTCAGAATCAAGATACACTACAGAACCATATTTTGTATGGATGTCGCCATAATGAATACAAAGGACATTACCTTCGATCATCTCTTCACGAGAGTAAGAGGCTGTAGAATACGGTTTGAATAGTTCATCGAACGTATTCTCCACCCAATCCTCCGTAAATCCAGGCAATCTTTTCTTTCCGCTTAGGAGTTCTTCCATTGCACCTTCGCGGATGCGTTGCTTCTTCTGGATAGTACGTCTAAGGTCGTCTATCAGCTTGTCGATGCTGGAGAGGGCTGATGCTATGTTTTGTTGTTCGGATTTGTCTTTGGGGAGTGGAAACTGAAATTCTTTCAGCTGAACGAGATTAAGACCAGGCTGTCCTGAACGTACGGAGTTCATTGTAACCCAAGTATTATACCGCTTTGTTGTAAGATGGTAAAAAACATACTTGGAATTCTCATCTGAGACTTTGAATTTCATAAGGAATCCCGCGTAAATTAGTTTTCCATCCTGAGGATCGTAAATATAACTTTTGCCGACACTTGCTCCTGTACGAGCTACAACTATTTCATTTTCTCTGAGTATGTGATTCTCTGCAAAAAACGATGGTGATACTATAGGTGCTGGAGAATATCTATGGCTGTTATCATCAATATCAGTTATGCGAAGATACTTGTTTTTTCCATCGTACATGACTGCTTCAGCTCCAACACCATACGAATAGTTGGAACCTACTTCTGAAATTTGCACCACCTCCCAATCCTCCGGCAGCAATCCTATTTCCGTCTGTACCATCATAGCATATATCCCATCTTCTGAAGATACTCTTTCACCTTATCCCTGTCCTCGTCGAGAGTCTGCTCCAACTCAGTGAGCGTGAATTCATAACGTTCGTGCATGTCAGTAATAGCCGACACCTCCGTCTGTAGGCAATCCTGCATCTTCTGCTCGCATAGGGCCATGATGCTGTCGCCCCATTTCTTGTCAATCACAAGGTGCTTTATCTCTTGGATGGTAAGTTTTCCGTATTTTTCGGTGACTTTAGATGTGAGTTCCCTGACAAGTCGGTTTATCTCTTTCTTTGTCTCTGCTGCCGCATCATCGTATTTCAGCCACTTCTCCCAATGAGGAATGACATCTGCCATATAATCCTTCTTTGCACGCTTGGCGGCAATAAGTGCCTTCTTGAGGTTCGCCTTGTTGAATTTCTGCTTTTCAAAATACGACTCATCGAAATCCTCCTCGTTTTCTTCGACAAGTACAACCTGCTGGCTGACGAACTCTTCGCGCACAGCCTCACGCTCTTCGATGGCCTTCAGTTCTTTGGCAAAATATTCTTGTATGACGATGTCAACAGGCAGCAGGTCAGTGACAAGTTCTTTGTAGGAATATTTCTCCTTTGCCTTCATTGCCTTTGGCGTGATGTCGTCCTTGTCTCTTCCCTTGTTGGCTTTCTTGTCTTCCACCTGCGGAGCCTCCGCCTTGGCTGACCATCCGCTGTCAGCAATGAGAAAGAGGTCGTCCTGCATAGTCTCGTTCCAGTAGTTCAGCACTTGGTCGTACAAATCGTAACACCCCACGAGACAACGGCAATCTGCAGCTTTGTCCTGCATCAGCTGTCCCCAGCCATGGATGAGATTCTTGGGTTTGCACCCCTGCTCCAATCCCTCCAGTTCAGGACGGACTGCGGCAAACCAACCTTCGGTCATATTCCGGAATGCCTCGCCCTGCTGCCTGAAACTGTCGTCGCTGCTGATGATGTCATGGACACTCTCGGCAGGACAGGTGAGTTGACAGTAGCCTTTCCGTTTGGGCATTTCCGCAAAGAGTTTCGAACGGAGAGTGGGACAGATTGCCCACAGTTCCTGCATTGCGTCAATGTCGCTCTGAGGTATTCCGCCATGCAGGTGTGCATCAATGCACTGGTGAATATCTCGGTCGATAGGCGTGATGTAACGTGATATGTTGAGGTTGTAGTTGTGTTTTCTGATTTCATCGAAAGTAGCCAGATGGGCGAAATGGGGAATCTCCTCGCGCTGCAACCAAGCGTCGGTGATACGCTTGATGTCCTGCTCACGCAGACGGTTCTTGGGTCCCTCCTTTCTGAAACCATCCTTTGCATCTATCATGAAAATGCCTTCGCGTGAACGTGTGTGACTCTTATCCAGAATCAGAATGCAGGCAGGAATGCCTGTGCCGAAAAAGAGGTTGGCAGGTAATCCGATGATGCCTTCAATCACTTTCGAATCAACGAGTTTCTGGCGTATTTCGCCTTCGGCATTGCCACGGAACAACACACCATGAGGCAGAATGACGGCAGCATGTCCTGCATTGTCACGCATAGACTTGATGATATGCAGCAGGAAAGCATAGTCGCCGCATTTTTCGGGCGGTGTGGGGATGTCAACATAATCCTTGCCGTCACTGTTTTTTTTCACTGTTCCCCAACGATCGTATTTATCTTGTTTCGAGGCTCCTTTGCGCCAGCTTTTTGCAGAAAACGGAGGATTTGCCACGATGTAATCGAACTGTTTCAATGAGTTGTTTTCAATGAATTCGGGCGAATTGAGGGTATCGTTATTTTCAATCTCAGGAGTATCTACACCATGAATATACATGTTCATTTTTGCCATATTGACACTGGCAACGTCCTTCTCCTGACCGAATATCTCGCATACACGAATGCTTTCTGCAGGACCGTAAGCAGCTGATGCTTTGAGCAATAAAGAACCCGAACCACACGTTGGGTCGTAGATGGTGATGTAACCCCTTTGTTCGTTTCCTATGCCGACGAGACAAGCCATGAGCCGGCTTACCTCGGCAGGGGTGTAGAACTGGCCTTTGCTCTTGCCGCTCTCGGCAGCAAAATTCTTCATCAGGTATTCGTAGGCGTCGCCAATCAGGTCGTCGTCTTCTGCACGGTTGTCGGCAAAATTCAGCCCGGAATATTGAAAGACGTTAAGTAGCTTGCTGATTGTTTTCACAAGGTCTGCACCTTTGCCAAGGTTGCTCTCGTCCTGAAAAGAAGCCTTGTCAAGCACACCGGTAAGGTCAAATTCCTTAGCCCATTCTCCGAGCATTACGTCTATCTTCTCACCGATATGCGGATCATTGCGCAAAGCCCACATATCGTCAAAAGTACATCCATTTGGAATCTGAAACAGCATTTCCCTGCCAGCCTTCTGCTTGTCGGACATATATTTCACGAACAGCAGCACGAGTACATAATTTTTGTAAAGGCTTGCATCCATACCACCACGCAGCTGGTTGCAGGATTCCCATAACATGCTGTATAATTGAGACTTCTTAATAGCCATCTGTCCTGTTTTATAAGTGTGTCATCGGCACAAAATATGCCGTTGCAAAGCTCGTGCAAATGAGAGCAGAGACAAATTTTATTTGGCTATGCCGAGTGCAGCCGAGGTTCGCAATTGCGCTGCAAAGCTCGTGCAAACGAGAGCAGAAGCCAAATTTATTTGGACTATGCCGAGTGCAGCCGAGGTTCGCAATTCGAGCGCAAAGTTACGAATATTTTTTGAATCGAGCAAGTGTTTACTGACCAATATTTTTTATGATTT
>JAKSNT010000046.1 GCA_024399575.1 Paludibacteraceae bacterium | reverse complement strand
TAGCACCATCCATCTGAGCAGCACCAGTAACCATGTTCTTTACATAGTCAGCGTGACCTGGACAGTCAACATGAGCATAGTGACGAGTAGCTGTCTGATACTCTACGTGTGAAGTATTGATTGTAATACCACGCTCTTTCTCCTCTGGAGCATTATCAATAGAGTCGAATGAACGAAGTTCAGAAAGACCTTTCTTAGCAAGAACTGTAGTGATAGCTGCAGTCAAAGTAGTCTTACCATGATCGACGTGACCGATAGTACCAATGTTTACGTGTGGTTTCGAACGGTCAAATTTTTCTTTTGCCATAACGCTAATTGTTTTTAATTATTACTTAATGGAGCTGTTGACGAGGATTGAACTCGTGACCTCTTCCTTACCAAGGAAGTGCTCTACCACTGAGCTACAACAGCAAATTGTGGGCAGTGATGGATTCGAACCACCGAAGGCGAAAGCCAGCTGAGTTACAGTCAGCCCCATTTGGCCACTCTGGTAACTGCCCCCATAAAAAACATAATGTCAATGTTTTCCTGAGCCTCTTGTCGGATTCGAACCAACGACCCCGAGATTACAAATCACGTGCTCTGGCCAGCTGAGCTAAAGAGGCAATACTGCTCGAATAAACAGAAGAAGATATTCTCCTACATTCGGCTTGCAAAGTTACGACTTTATTCCTAACTGACAAAACATTTTTACTATTTTCTTCAAAAAAAATTATTTTCGCTACAAATCAGCACGTTACGATTCTGGCTAAATACATATTTGGCATATATTTGACGAATTATTGAGTTTTATATCTTATTTTGCACAACATCTTACAAATAATTTCGTCTTATCAGCTGATAATTCCAATAAAAATTGTAACTTTGCAGCCGCAAAGTGAAAACGTCTTCTGACTGATTTAGGCATTATGATGAATCTATTAGTATTATTGCAAATAACCCTGATGACATACAACGTAGAGAATCTGTTTGACACTCAACACGACACGTTGAAAAACGATTATGATTTCACTTCTCAGTCCGAACGAAAATGGACAGACAAGCGTTATCATCGCAAGATTCACAATCTGTGGCAGGTCATAGCCAGCACTGGAAATGAGTTGCCAGTCGTCATCGGATTATGCGAGATTGAAAACGAGCATGTCATGAAAGACATAACCGAAGGGAACGAATACAAACGGTTGGGATATGGATACATCCATTTCGAGAGTCCCGACGAAAGAGGTATTGATGTCGCTTTGCTATACAATGAAAGAAGATTCGTCCCGATACTCACAAGACAGATAAAGTCAGATATCGAATCGACACGCGACATCCTATATGTTTGCGGAAAGCTGGACGGCAACACATTATTACATATAATACAAGTGCATGCCCCTTCACGACGTGGAGGCAAGAGTGCCTCTGAATGGAAAAGAGTCACTGTGGGAAGACAGGTCAGGGAACTCACAGACAGCATTTTTGCCACCGACCCCACAGCTGGAATTGTAATAATGGGTGACTTCAACGACAATCCTGACGACAAAACGCCTTCCGAAATAATCAAGGCTAAGCCATCTGTACAAGAGCATTTCGAAAACGGAGAGCTGTACAACCTGACTTGGGATGGGCGTCCGACAGAGCATACGGACTCTGGAAGCTATTATTTTTCAAATAGATGGGAACAAATCGATCAGATTATCGTATCGGGTTCACTGCTGAATGGGACATTGAAACTCAGGTTGAACAATCGCGCCACCATTCACAATCAGAAATGGCTTCAGGACAGGAAAGGACATCCACGACGCACCTATTTGGGGACATTCTACCAAGGAGGAGTGTCTGACCATTTCCCAGTTATAATAAAAGCCGTTAAATAAGAGTCATTCTCCGCCACGAGGATGAGACTTTTTGTATTCCTCGCGAAGCTGTTCGAATGTGACATGTGTATAAATCTGAGTCGTTGCTATTGACTCATGTCCGAGCAGCTCCTTAATCACATTCAGGTCAGCGCCATGGTTAAGCATCGCAGTAGCAAAAGTATGGCGGAGCACATGCGGACTGATTTTCCTTTGCGTGGATATCTGGCTCATGACACCGTGGACAATCTGGTAAATGTTATTCCCTAAAAGTCTGGCACCGGCATTTGAGACAAGGAAAGAGTCATCACGACGTTTGACTGACTTGTCACGTATAGTGAGATAGAAGGTTATCCTTTCTGCAAGGTCATCACCGAAAGGAACGACACGCTCCTTATTCCCCTTTCCGAGCACTTTCAGTCTCCTGCCCGGCAAATCAATATCAGAATCATTAAGACCGGCAAGCTCGGAACGACGCAGGCCTGTCTGGTATATCATTTCAATAATCAGCAGATTGCGTACATCATTGTATTCTTCGCTGCTACCGAGTTTTTCCAAACATTCGTTCATCTCTGTCTCAAGGAAAAAAGTTGGAAGGTTCTTTGCCTTTTTAGGAAGGACTATACCCGAGACTGGATTCCTGTGTGTCTCGGGAAGGACACCTTTGAGATATAGGAATCTGAAATACGAACTGAGAGATGAGATTTTGCGATGTACTGAGGTAGATTTGAAATTGCTGTCGTTGACGATATGCAAGACCCATTCCCTTACATCGTCAGTCTGGACAGACGAAGCGTCAAATTTGCACATCCCGTCACCGCTGATGCTGGCAGAGCATCTACCTACCGAGGCAAGGAAAGCAGCGAACTGCAGCAGGTCGTTTTTATATGCAAAAACGGTATGAACAGAGAAATTCCGTTCATACCGTAGATATTCCAAAAATCGGTCAATCATTATTCTTCGTCGAGATGCATGTGCTGAACATAAATAGCATGCTGCATTTTCTCGCGTTTGATAACAGATGGTTTGTCAAATTGCTGACGACGGCGAAGTTCCTTTACTACGCCTGTTTTTTCAAATTTACGTTTGAATTTCTTGAGAGCCTTTTCAATGTTCTCGCCCTCTTTAATTGGAACTACAATCATTTTTTGATTTTGTGTTTTTATTGCCAGCCTCGCAGCCGACGGATTGTTAATAATTTTATTTTTCTAAACCTGACGCACACGACAAGTGCATAGCCCTCATTTTGGGACTGCAAAATTACAAGTTATTTTTCAATCTGCAAAAGCTTTTTCAAGAAAAATAAAATCACCTCCTTTACAAAATCCAAATCAGTAATAAACAGTTATTTAACAGGTATCTTATTTATACGCCTCTCGTGACGTCCTCCCTCGAAATCAGTAGAGAAGAAGGTATCAACGACATCCAGAGCGTCGTTTTTCGAAATGAAACGTGCAGGCAGCGATACCACATTTGCATTATTATGCTGACGAGCGAGAGCTGCTATTTCGGCACACCAACAAATTGCGTCACGACAACCCTGATGCTTGTTGACTGTCATTGAAATTCCGTTCGCAGTGCCACAGATAGCCACTCCGTAACGGCATTCGCCGTTTTCGACAGCTGCAGCGAGCGGATGAGCAAAATCCGGATAGTCACAGCTTTCAGTGGAATCTGTTCCGAAATCTACCATCAAAGCTCCTTTTGCCTCAAGATGTCTTTTAATCTCTGCCTTAAGTTCAAATCCAGCGTGGTCAGAAGCAATACCTATTTTCAATCCTTTTATATCTTCCATTGTTACAATGAATTAAAAATATTCTTCAAAAAAATATCTCTACCAAATGGATAGGGCTTATCTTAATATCAAAAAGCCTTCCATCCCTGAGCTTTCAACTCTATTTCAGCTCCGTCGCGAGTGACAAGACGCGCACCTTCCGAAGCGTCGGTGACATGACCGATGACGTGTATTCCCTCCAATCCTTTCACTTTGTCATATTCAGACAGCGGGACGGTAAAAAGCAATTCATAATCCTCTCCGCCATTCAAGGCAACAGTCGTCAGGTTCATATTGAATTCCTCCGCCATAGAGGCTGTCACATAATCAATCGGAATTTTATTCTCATAGACACGGCACCCCACTCCACTCTCCTTGCAGATATGCATCAGTTCTGACGACAGTCCGTCCGACACATCCATCATTGCGGTAGGGACAACGTTTTTCTCCTTCAGAAATTTCACAGTATCTATGCAAGCCTCTGGTTTGAGCTGACGTTCTATAATATACTCTTTCCCAGCAAAATCAGGTTGGAAATCAGGATCCTTTTGGCTTTCAAAGACTTTTTTCTCGCGTTCGAGCAACTGTAGTCCCATATATGCGGCACCGAGGTCGCCGGTAACACAAATCAGGTCATTAGGCTTTGCGCCGTTGCGAAGTACAGCCTTACCTTTTTCCACCTCGCCCATACATGTAATACTGATACTCAATCCGTTGAGCGAAGCACAAGTATCACCTCCAACGACATCCACACCTGCCTTTTCGCAGGCGAGATATAGACCTGCATAAAACTCCTCAAGCTGTTCGACTCCGAACCGGCTTGACACTCCGAGGCTGACCAACATCTGAGTTGGCTTGGCGTTCATGGCGCATACATCGGAAATATTGACCATAGCGGATTTGTAGCCAAGATGTTTCAAAGGGACATACGTCAAGTCAAAATGCACTCCTTCGAGAAGCATATCCGTAGTGGCGACTACCTGTTTCTCGCCGAAGTCCATCACCGCACAATCATCACCGACACCCTTGATTGTAGTTTTGTTTTGCGGAGCAAAATCCTTTGTAAGTCGCTCAATCAGACCAAATTCGCCTATCTCTTCAATATTCATAATGTCTCTCAGATTTGCAAGTGCAAAGATACAGCAAAAAATTTAGATAATAGCCATTTTGTTAGAAAAAAAATCACTAACTTTGGCGAAAATTATTTTGCAAGATATGAAGAGATTTTTTTCATCGTTGACCATACTGCTTTATGCACTCGCAATATACGCACAAAACGTTGACAACAACGCAGTTAAAATCGTCCAGACAATGAATTTAATCAGCAATCTCTATGTTGACACAGTGGATCGTTCGCACCTCGCCGAGACAGCAATCAAGGCAATGCTCAAGGAGCTTGACCCACACTGCTCGTATATATCGGCAGCTGATGTTCAGCGTAGCCACGAAGGTTTGGAAGGGAATTTCGAAGGTATCGGAGTGTCGTATATGATGATAAATGACACAATCACCATCGACCAGACCATTTCAGGCTGTCCTGCCGAACGGGTGGGGGTCCTGCCAGGCGACAAGATAACGCATGTGGATGGCAAACTGATTGCAGGCAACAATACCAAGCTCAACGACATCCCGAAAATGATTCGCGGACCTAAAGGTTCTAAAGTGGTGATAACCATAGTGCGTCAAGGAGAAAAGCATCCGATTGATTTCAACATTATCCGGGACAAAATTCCTATCAATTCGGTTGATGCCGCATTCTTTGCTGCACCTGGAATTGCTTACGTGAAGCTCAACAGTTTTTCGCTCACGACACCTGACGAGTTGACGGAGGCTCTTCAGAAATTGTCGAAAACTTCGGCAATCGAGTCGTTGATTATTGATTTGCAATCAAATGGCGGTGGCATAATGAATTCCGCAGTAGATATCGTATCAAGGTTCATTCCCCGTCATTCGGAAGTCGTATCAGTAAAAGGGGTTCATCTTCCTAAATCATCAACCTTATCGTCTGGCTACACACCGAGCGACATACCACTATATGTACTGATAGACGAATATTCAGCTTCGGCATCCGAGATTGTCGCAGGTGCCCTGCAGGATTGGGACAGGGCAACGATAGTCGGTCGCCGCTCGTTTGGAAAAGGTCTTGTACAGAGACCCATAGGGTTGCAGGACGGCTCGGAAGTGAGATTGACAATAGCGAGATACTACACTCCGTCAGGACGCAACATTCAGAAACCATACGACTCGGGAACCGACAAATATTTCAAAGACATAGAATCAAGATATAAACACGGCGAGATGGTAAATTCTGATTCCGTTCAGTTCCCTGATTCCCTGAAATATTACACACTCAAGGAACATAGGGTGGTTTATGGCGGAGGTGGTATTTTCCCTGACATCTTCGTTCCATTGGACACTGCAAAAACCACTAAACTGTATCGTCAGATTGTCAGCAAAGGAGCTTTAAGCCGTGGAGCAAAGACCTATACCGACAAGAACAGAAAAAATCTGCTGCGCAAGTTCAGCACGTTTGAAGAGTTCGAACAGTCATTCGACGAAGCCGACAAAATTGAAAAATCAATATTAAAGGAAGCCGACACTGAAAAAATAGAATACACCGAAAGCGAAATTGGAGAGACAAGGCAATTGCTCAGGCTTCAGGCTCGCGCACTTGTGGCACAATCGCTTTACGGACCGGAATATTATTTCAGGGTCACATCGTCGCTGAACGATGCATTACAGACAACTATTAAATACATTAATTCAAAACAATAATGAAACTATTAGCAAAAACATACTTCGGTCTTGAGGAACTCCTGGCAAAAGAACTCACCGAACTTGGTGCCGACAACATACAGATTTCACGCAGGGCTGTATCGTTCGAAGGGGACAAACACCTGTTATATACTGCCAACCTCAGACTGCATACAGCGATAAGGATACTCAAGCCACTTGTCAGGTTCAAGGCATCATCTGCCGACGAGATATACGAAGAGTTGAAGAAATTCGATTTCTCGACAGTGATGAGTGTCAACAACACATTCATAGTAAACGAGACCGTAAATTCGGAATCGATACGCAATTCGCAATTCGTCAAATATCGTACGAAAGATGCCATCGCCGATTATTTCAATGAGAAATACAACCGCAGACCAAATGTGTCGGTCCAGAATCCAGATTTCTATTTTGACATCCATGTGTCGCACGACGAAGTGACGCTTTCGCTCGATGCGTCAGGCGAATCGCTGCATCTTCGGGGATGGCGTGCCGACCAGACCGTTGCTCCGATATCAGAGGTGCTTGCAGCGGGAATGATAATGAAAACCGGATGGCACGGCGAATGCGACCTGATTGACCCAATGTGCGGATCGGGAACGCTGCTCATCGAGGCTGCCCTGATTGCACTGAACATGCCTCCTTGCATTTATCGCCAGCATTTTGCATTCGAGAAATGGAACGATTTCGATGCCGAACTGTTCCAGAATATATACAACGACGACTCGCAGGAAGTTGAATTCGAGCACAAAATCTATGGCTACGACATAGATGCGGGAGCAGTGGCGAAAGCCAAACGCAACATAAAATCAGCAGGTCTGTCGAAATATATTGAGGTGATTCGCCGCCCGATAGAGGAATTCGAAACCCCTGCCGAAAAAGCTATCATAGTCACCAATCCTCCTTACGGCAAGCGAATCGTAACCGACGACATGACAATGCTTTATAAGAACATCGGCAAAGCCTTGAAACACCATTTCACTGGCAATTCCGCCTGGGTCATATCGTCTGACAAGATGCTGCTCGCCGCCATAGGTATGAAACCTACTGAAAAAGTGGAACTCGTCAATGGCGATTTGGATTGCGAGTTCTGTCACTACGAAATATTTGAAGGGAAACGCAACGACTTCGTAAGGGCAAAGAAAGAGCATGCTGCAGAAACGAAAGCCGCGACCCCTACAGAAAGGAATCGCGACCACAAACGATATGAGAAAAAATACTCTAAATCAAACTACGGCAAGAAAATGAACGCACGCCCCAACGGCAAGCGCGACAAACGCTCCTAAGACCGTTCCCTTGATTGCACGAACAAAATGGAACCACTTGCTGGCATATTCCTCGTCCATCTCCTCTGTGCCTGGCAGACGCAACTCCTTTTTCCTGGCGAAGAAAATGCAGTCAACAACTGCAAAATCCCACCACACGAGGATAAACCAAATAACGTATGCTGCGATAATAGCCTCTTTAGTGGATGCTTCGGCAAGTGCAATCAAGATTGTCATAATAGCAATGACAAATGCTAATAATACCGCTTTTTTCAGCAGAACCGTCTTGCTTTGAGAGAGAGAAGGAATGTAATGCTGCTGTTTATAATATGCTGCCTGCAAAGACTTTGGATACATAAATATACACCAAATGGAATTCTTTGACATTACATACACGATGCCGAATGTATAAACCGCAATCATTACTATTAACCCGACTGCTAATACTGTATAATTCATAATACTGAAAATTTTTGCAAAGTTACGCATTATTTGCAATATACACAACAAAAAAACAGAAAAATTTATGTTTTACGTTTTACTTACAATAATTTTATTAGATTTTGTCATAGGAAGAGTACTTTCAATTTTGAACAGTACCTACGATAAAAAGCCTGTGCCAGAGGAAATTAAGGATATATATACAGACGAAAAAAGAATGCGCCAGCGCGAGTTCAACCATGTCAATCGCAGTTTTTCGTGGATATCCGACTCTTTCGACACTCTCATCATAGTGCTCATGTTGACGCTCGGAGGGTACGCTTTGCTTGACCGTTTCACTCATGAATGGACTGAATTTATTACGAATCCCATTGCACGCGATATTGCAATGTCGATAATATTCTTCCTGTTCCTGTCTGTCGCATTATCCCTGCTGCACTTGCCTTTTGGCATATACCGCACATTCAATATTATGGCAAAGTTCGGTTTCAACCGCACAACACCTCGGACTTTTGCCCTTGACCATCTGAAGGGCACTGGTTTGAACATTCTGATTACATCGGTCATTTTTGCCGCCATAGTACCTATATACGATACTATCCCCGACTGTTTCTGGCTCGTGGCATGGGCGGTAATGTCTGGGTTCTCGCTGTTCATGAGCTATTTCTATTCACAACTGATTGTACCTGTTTTCAACAAACAGACCCCTCTGCCTGAAGGTGAGTTGAGAACGGCAATCGAGCAATTTTCCGTCAAAACGCAATTCAATCTTAAGGACATCTATGTAATGGATTCATCGCGAAGGTCAACTATAGCCAATGCCTATTTCACAGGTTTCGGCAAGCGGAAACGCATTGTATTGTACGACACTCTCATCCAGCAACTCACCACCGACGAAATAGTTGCCGTGCTGGCACACGAGATTGGGCACTACCGTCACCATCATACCATCATTTCCATCTGCACTTCGCTTGCAACCTCGCTGCTGACATTTTTCCTGATGGGACTTACGCTCAAACACAACCTCTGTGCAGGAGCCATAGGCTGCGTTGCATCGTTCCATGTGAACATGTATTTCTTCTACACCCTTTACGACCCTATTGACACCATAATATCGCTTGGCTCGAATGCCATAAGCAGGCGACACGAATATCAGGCTGATGCCTTCACTCGTGAAAACGGATATGCCGAGCAACAGATATCTGCACTCAAGAAACTCTCAGCCAACTCGCTTTCCAACCCTACGCCACATCCTCTTTTCGTCTTCTTCCACTACTCGCACCCTACATTGGTAGATAGAATCAAATCATTACGAAAGATATGAAAAAAACAGTAATCTCATTTTTGTTCCTGCTGACGGTTTTCGGATTGTCGGCAAATCCTGTCAATCGCGACGAAGCACGTATGGCTGCCCAGAATTATTGGAAAATCGAGAATGGATATTATCCCGACTTCGAAGATGCCGAATTCGAATTCAGCAATATGTATCTGTTCCTTCTTGCCAACAACGACAACGATGGTTTCATCATCATTGCCGCCGACGACCGTTCGGTTCCTGTGCTCGGATATTCATTGGGAAATCAGTTCATCACGAAATCCATGCCACGGAATGTATATGCGTGGCTGAAGGACTATGAGCGTCAGATTGACTTCCTCGTCAAGAACGATATCGAGCCTACTGCCGAAACTCGCAACGAATGGACAATGCTTAGGGGCGGAATCACTGCTCCACGACAGACAGCGTCGGTATCGCCACTGCTCGAGACTGAGTGGTCGCAGGGCCCATACTACAACGACAAGTGTCCAGAAGGCACATGGGACAAATGTCCTACAGGCTGCACCGCAACAGCCACTGCCCAAGTGATGAACTACTGGCAGCACCCTGCCACTGGCGTCGGTTCCCATTCCTATTCATGGAATGGCAGGACTCTGTCTGCCAACTTCGGCAACACCACATACGATTGGAACAACATGCCAAACTCACTTGATTACTATTCTACATCTACCGAAGTCAATGCGGTTTCTACACTTATCTACCATGTCGGGGTGGCATGCGACATGGATTATGGCGACGATGGAAGTGGAGCCGAAGTGGTTTCCTATGGTGATGGCAGCATAGCGTGTGCCGAGAATGCACTTATCAAATATTTCCGGTATTCATCATCGTTGCACGGACTGCATTACTCGTCATGCACAGATGCCGAATGGAAAGCAAAACTGAAAAACGAATTGGACAACAGCCGTCCTGTGATTTATGCAGGTTACGATACAAAGTCTGGACACTGTTTCGTCTTCGACGGCTACAACAGTTATGGCAAGTTCCATATCAACTGGGGCTGGGGAGGATACTGCGATGCATATTACGCCATCGGACAACTCAATCCCAGCTCAGGAGGAACAGGCTCATCTTCGTCCAACACATACAACATCGACAACAAAGCCATTTTCGGCATACAGCCTGCCACATCTACGTCGCCTTCGACCACTACCATCACCGTTGCGACTAACAACCCTGCTTACGGCAGCGCCAGCGGAGCGGGCACTTTCAACAACAGCACTACGCAGACGTCGCAAATTCTCGCAAGCTCGAACGAGGGCTATCGTTTTGTGGACTGGAACACCGGTTCGAGATACAACCCCTTCAGTGCCATACACAATGGCGAGGCGCAGTCGTTTACAGCCAATTTTGCACCTGTGACAGGCGACACATTGTATTATTGTGAGTTGGGCAATATTTCAGCCCTACGCACGAGCGAAACCAACACTCCATTCTGGGGCATCCGTTTCCCTGTCTCATCGCTCACTGCCGGCAAGATGCTGTATAAGGTTCAGCTCTACGTTTACTACACTGGTACCTACACCCTCCACGTCTATTCAGGCGGCACCACTGCCCCTGTTCTCGAAGAGTATCAGGAGAGCTTCTCCATAACCGATGGCGGCTGGAACACCCTGCGGCTGTCGAACACCTACCCTATCGACGAGACAAAACCACTTTGGATTGTATTCTCATATACCGGTACTCGCGACACCTACCCAATGTCTATAACCCAATATGCCGGCAATATCGACAGCTTCTGGGCAAGCGAGGATGGAGGGAATTCATGGAAATCATACCAGAACGATGGCGACTATTATTCCTGGAACATACGGGCAATAACACGCGACATTGACGAGAACGCTTTCCTGCTGACAACCGATGCTTCACCTGCAACCTACGGAATCACCACACCCGGCAGGGCTGTCGCATTCTCAGGCGATGATGTGACTATGACTGCATTGGCAAATCCAGCCTACCGTTTCGATTCGTGGACAGATGGCGTAATCGAAAACCCACGCACTGTCACTGTCACTCAGGACAAGAGCTACACGGCACGTTTCGCCGGTCTTGGAATCGACACAATGACCTATTGTCCGATATCTGACTATGTGGGAGCCATAGGAATCTCAAGTTCTGGCAACAACTTGTACTGGGCAGTCAAATTCGAGCCGGAGGCATTGGCAAAAAAACGCAAACTGACGAAAATCAAGTACTTCGACGCAGTGAATGGATCAGTCACACTCAGGGTTTATGTCGGTGGCACAGTCAAGCCGCTAACTTCCAAATATCAAGTCAAACTGTCGTGCAACGAATCAATGAAATGGAAGGAGTGTAACATTTCGTCTGAGCTCAACATAAGTAACGACAAACCATTATGGATTGTATTCTCGGCACCTGCCAGTACCTATCCTGCCGCCTACACTGTCTATTCCGGCAACAACAACGGCTGCTACGTCTCGACCGATGGCAATTCATGGGAATCGCTCACCGAATCCGGTATCTACGGTTCGTTTATGGTCAAGGCAGTTACCGAACCTTCTTCAGGTACCTCGCTTGACAAAACTGAATGCCAGCCGATGCTCGTAACCTCTGCCGATGGCAGAATCATTGTGGAAATCGCTGGCGATGCCGAGCGTATCAGCATCTATGATGCCGCAGGACGTTGCGTGGCAGACAATGTTCAGAATGCCTCAATCCAATGCTACGACATTCACGCTCCGGGCGTCTATATGGTTCGTTCGGCATCAGGCGCAACGGCAAAAGTGGTAGTACGATAATACGAAAAAAAGCCATCCCGGTCATGGGGGTGGCTTTTTCGTTTATGTCACATTATATGAATATCAGTCTTCCTGTTTTGGATAAGAAGCCTCACGGTCAATAATAGTCGATTTGCCAGTAAAGTAATATTTCCTTGTACGTTCAGTTCCATCAGCATCAACAGTATTAAAACTCATAAGCATGACCGACTCATTCGCACTACCGGCTATTTTCACCGAACCGCCGACTACAAACTCGTTGCGTACCACCTCATCATCCTCAACGACAGTGACAACCGTTCCGTCCGGTTGCTGGAAGTCAGCCTCAAGTCCTTCCTCCACAAGAACATCCCATCCGCCAATCACCGAACCAGTCACGTAATGTTCCTTGACAGGATATTCAACAGGCAATGGATAGAGGTCAGCGCATTTCTCAGGCGAGATTACGAAACAGGAGATGTATTCGCCTGTCCCAGTATATACTGGGTCGTTGTCATTCCAACCGAACTGCAGACCATCAGTGACGAACCAGAAGTCTGTTTCAAAACCCTTGCAATCGTCTATGGCAGCCGATCCGTAATAACCTGAATCATAGAAATTCAGTTTGACGGCTGATTTCTGAAACTCGCTGATTTCCTCAGCGCTGAGAGTGTAAGCCTCCTTCTTTGTGTTTGGTTCTTCCTTCTTGTTGTTTTTACACGAAGTCATCCCGACAAGCAGAGCGACTGCGATTACACAGATAAACAATAGATTCTTTTTCATAACAGTTTAATTAAATGTTTTCGACCTTCGCAATTTTTTTTGCAAAGGTAGATATTTTTTCTTGGTCAAACAAAAAGTTTAGTCCTCGTTATTTTATTTTCCGTCATCAGGAACTTCATCATTAAAAATAACGACAGTACTGTCCTCTGATGGTGGATAAATACCACGGACTTCTTCTTTATTTTCAGGCACACCAGTGGTCACGAAGTTCAATACGGTTGAACCCACCTGTTTGTGTTTCGAGTTGTAGGATATTACCACGACCTCATATCTTGAACCACAACGAAGGCCTGCTATCTTAAACCTCGTACTCTTGTTACATTCCCCGCTTACAGCCTTGCATACAAACAACTGGTACGATACCGACTTCTCAGGGTGATAATCGCATGTCACATAAGCGGTAGAATCTGTAATGTCACTCACAATCACAGCGACTTCGCTCTTTTGTAAATTCTTGCTGCAGCCTATCCCTACCAAAGAAACAAGCGTAACTACAGCCACAAATGCCATCACGGCGAAAATTGATTTTTTCATAATTATAATATTAATATGT
>JAKSNT010000045.1 GCA_024399575.1 Paludibacteraceae bacterium | reverse complement strand
TTCAGCCTGCAAATTTACGGAAAACTTTTGGTTTACGCAAACGGTTCTGCAAATATTTTAGATAAAATTTGCAAAACCTTCACTTGCGCGAAAGGCAATTGTCGCAGTGGCGACAAGGCGTGGAAGAGGTTTCGCCAAAGTAATATTCAAGAAGAAGTGAACGACAGGTCTTGCCGTCGGTTACATACTTATGGACTTGCAACAGACGGTCGCGGAAATTGCGAATACGCTGTTCGTAAGCCTCGTCTGGTATATAAAGTTTTGCTGAATCCTTACGCTCGGTATTGTATATCAGCAAAGGCGACCGACGGAAAGGAACATATTTGACTACTCCTGCACGGTCGAGTGCAGCGAGGTGGTTGTAAACGTCATTACGATCTATACCGAGAAGGACTGCAATCTTGTCCTCGTTGATGTGAACGCGGTCGGTGAATACACCAGTATAAAGACGCATGACTATATCGAGTATAGGGTCACTCCCTATATGAAGACGCGTCCAGAGTTCCTCAGAGGAGGGAGAAACAAGAATCTGCATTTTGGAAGCATCGTCAAATTCCTCGGTCAGAGTGATATAGCCAGACCATTCGAGAACTTTCAGTGAAGCACGAACTGCAGCATACTGCATTTTTGTGGCATGACAGAACTCCTCGAGCGAAAAGGGGAATACAGCATCCAAGCCAGACCCTTCGCCAATGATGAAATATTCAGCAAGACGCTGATAAACAACACGAATGAAATCCTTAGTAGGGAATACCTTTTCATGACGATGGAGAAGCGCATCAACCGAAGAGGGAGGAGCAAGAAGGACGGCATAAGATTTCTGCCCATCGCGACCTGCACGACCTGCCTCCTGATAATATGCTTCGAGAGTATCGGGAATGTCGAAATGAATAACGGTGCGGACATCTGCCTTGTCAATGCCCATGCCAAAGGCATTCGTGGCACAAAGCACTCGCAATTTGCCGGAAATCCATTCTGCCTGGCGTTTTTCCCTCTCGTCACGGTCGAGACCTGCATGATAGTAACTGACAGAAAAACCGCAATCAGCAAGACAATCTGAAATCTTCTGAGTACCCTCACGTGTGCGGCAATAGACAATCGAAGTGCCAGGGACGGCATTGAGTATATTGACAAGAGTGCCAAGACGATCATCAGAACTACGGACGACATAGACAATATTGTCACGACGGACGGAACTACGGAAACGCACAAATGAATCACCTGACAGAGAAGAAAGCTTATTTACAATGTCGTCAGCAACATACTGGGTGGCTGAGGCAGTGAGTGCAAGGACAGGAGTTTCAGGAAAGAACTCGCGTATCTCGGCTATCTTAAGATAGGATGGACGGAAATCGTAGCCCCATTGCGAAATGCAATGAGCCTCGTCAACGGCAATCAGGTTTATGTTGATGTAACGGAGACGCGTGCGGAAGAATTCGGAGGTCAGACGCTCGGGAGAGACGTAAAGCAAATCGTAAGCACCATAGGAAGCCTGCTCAAGGATGTCGTAAATACGGTCGTGAGTCAGACCTGAATGGATGACCACTGCCCGTATGTTGCGTTTGCGGAGATTTTGCACCTGGTCAGACATCAAAGCAATGAGAGGCGAGATGACGAGCGCAGTACCTGGAAGAGCAAGAGCAGGAATCTGGAAGGTAAGAGATTTGCCGCCACCCGTAGGAAGTATGGCAAGAGTGTCGTGGCCGCTTATGACAGAGTCGATAATCTCACGCTGCAGCGGACGAAAAGAGTCGTAACCCCAGTACTGGCGCAATATGTCGTCAACGTCAGCCATCAATCAATAGTGGAAAGACGAGCCGCCGACAAACTCACGGAGCAGAGAGGTAGGAGGTATCTCACGGTCAGAGACAAGTTCATAGTAGTCGAAATAGTCAAGAAGACGACGAGCGGTGGCATATTCATCAGAAGCTTCAGGAACCTGACGCAAAAGAGGCTCCACATAGTTGCGAAGGACAGCCAACTCGAAAATGAGGGCAGAGTTGAAGATTACGTCGGCATTCTCCTGGAAAGGATAAATCCAACGCATTTCGCCTCTCCGCACAGACGGCCAGCGACGAATGGTGTTCTGGGCAGAATAGGCACGGAACTTATAGTCACGGAGTATGCGTCGTACAAGTCGTATGTCGGAAGGAGCAGCCCAGTTATGATTGTCGAAAGGAATAGAAGTGGAAGGCTCGACAAAAATACGGAAAACAGCATCCTGAGGAATGTTTGGAACCATGTCTGGATTAAGTGCATGAATACCTTCCATCACTACGACACTATATTCGGACATGCGTATTCTGTTGCCATTGAAATGCTTTTTGCCTTCAGCAAAATCATATTGGGGAATCTCGACTTCCTCGCCACGTAAAAGACCATTAAGCGTATGGTCAAGAAGGTCAAGGTCAAGCGCATTTAGATGCTCGAAATCGTAATCGCCATTCTCATCGCGAGGAGTGAACTCCCGGTCAACGAAGAAATCGTCAACGCTGAGCACGATAGGATTAATACCTATTATACGAAGTTGAACTTCAAGACGTTTTGAAAAAGTAGTCTTTCCAGACGATGAAGGACCAGCGATGAGAATGAACTTGGACTTACGCTCAAGTATTGAATCTGCTATTTCGGCAATGCGTTTTTCGTGAAGAGATTCAGACATCTTGAGAAGCTGGCGAATGCCTCCATTGCGACATATCTCGTTAAAATCGCCTACATTGTTCATGCCCATCAAGCGATTCCATACGTTGAAATCGCGATGCGACTTGAAAACCTTCGGTGACTTGAAAACATGACCTGGACGGTTCATATCGTTGACATCAGGAAGCACAAGCAATACACCATCCTCGTAAGGAACGAGGTCAAAGGTTGTTACATACCCTGTCGAAGGAGCAAGAATATACGTATAATAATCAATATAGTTGTCAATGCGGTAATAACGTGAATACTGACGATTGACTGTCGAGAGCAGTTTGGCAGTATCAAAAGCACCGAACTCGCGGAAACGCTCGGCAACTACGTCAGTGCGTTCCTCGCACATTTCGATTTTCATGTTGCTTCGCACAATGTCCTGCATACGTTCGCGAACAGAATGGATAAGTGATTCAGTGCATTGAATGCCTTGTATGGTACAATAGAATCCATAGCTGATAGGATACTCAATACGCATTGATGCTTCGGGTGAAATATCATGCAAAGCCTTGGCGAAAACCATCCATAAAGTACGGAAATAAATCCTGAAACCCATTTCAGAACGCATCTGTACGAACTCAATTGTCTTTGGAGAATAGATTCTGTAATTAAGATTACGCAGACGATTATTAACCAAGACACCAAGTACTGGTGTATCAGTTTTGATGTTCAACATACGTTGTATTTCGCTGACAGACACACCTTCTGGATATTCAGCAGAGGTCTCGGTGTTTTTGCAAAACACCACTACTTTTCCTTCCATTTTTGATACGATTAAATTTCTCTGCAAATTTACAACTTTTTTCGAATGTAATATCAAAAAAAAGCAGTAAATTTGCACCGAGTTTAATTAGGATAGATTTTATGAGTTTTGGAATCGTCGAAATCCTTACGCTCATTGGGGCAGTCGGGCTTTTCCTTTACGGAATGAAGCTGATGAGCGAAGGAATCCAAAAAGCAGCAGGCGACCGCCTGAGAAAAATTCTGTCATTGATGACCAACAACCGCTGGATGGGTGCACTGACAGGAATATTAGTGACCGTCCTGGTACAGAGCTCGTCAGCAACGACAGTGATGATTGTAAGTTTTGTAAATGCAGGATTGCTTTCGCTCGGTCAGTCAATGGCGGTAATCATGGGTGCAAACATTGGTACTACAGCCACCGCATGGATAATATCGCTATTCGGATTCAAGGTGAACATAGCTTCGTTTGCAGTGCCTTTGATGGCTTTTGCAGTGCCTTTGATATTTTCTGGAAAAAACCAATGGAAGAACTGGGGAGAATTCCTATTAGGATTTGCATTGCTGTTCATGGGGTTAGAATACCTGAACAATTCAGTGCCTGACCTGCAATCCAATCCCGAAGTGTTCGCAGGATTGCAACGCTACTCAGATTTGGGTTTCTGGTCAATATTGATTTTCGTGTTGGTAGGAGTCGTTCTGACACTGATAGTACAGGCATCATCGGCAACTTTTGCAATAGCGCTCATCATGTGTTCGAAAGGCTGGATACCTTTTGACTGTACATGTGGAATAGTGCTCGGAGCAAACATAGGAACATGTATTACGCCAATCCTGGCATCTGTTTCAGGAAACGTCTGGGCAAAACGTGCTGCAATGGGGCATCTGATGTTCAACGTGCTCGGATTGTTATGGACATTGCCACTGTTCTACCCATTGGTCGCACTTATCAAACTTATGTCAAACAATATGGTTGGCGACCCAGACGAGTTGATAGCTATCACGTCATCATTGGATCACCAAACTTTAAACGCACTGAACAACGGATTGTTAGATAAAGCAGAATATGGAGACCTGATAAGCAGATTTGCTGCAGCACAGGTGACTGTATCTTTCGCATTGGCGTTATTCCATACTGTATATAAATCTGTGAACTTCCTCATCATGATATGGTTCACCAAACTGTATGAGAAGATAGTAGTTATGCTGGTGCCAACACGCAAAGCTGACAAGACAAGCGACGAGAAAACACATCTGAACTATATCTCTTCGGGTATCATGTCAACGGCAGAGCTTTCAATTCTCCAAGCCCAAAAAGAAATTCAGTCGTACGGCGAAAGAACCAACCGGATGTTCGGAATGGTGAGGGACATGTTCCATACCAATGACGAAAACAAGTTTACCGAAATATTCTCAAGAATACAGAAATACGAAAACATCTCTGACCGTATGGAAGTCGAGATAGCAGAATACTTGGGAAAAGTAATAGACGGAAGGCTGTCAAACGACACCAAACGCCAGATACAGATAAAACTAAGGGTTGTCTCGGAGGTGGAAAGCGTAGCAGACTCGTGCTACAACATAGCGAGAACCCTGCAGAGATACCGCAACCAGCATGAGAAATACACCAAAGACCAAGAGAACAACATCGAATTGATGTTCAACCTCGTGCAGAACGCAATGGAACACATGCTGCTGGTGCTCAACCGAGAACATATCATTGACGAGGATTCGAACAAGGCAGCTGACAACGAAAACGAAATAAATAACTTCCGCAACCAGTTGAAGAACCAGAACATAGAATCGCTCAACAACAACGAATATACATACCAGACATCTGTGACATATATGGATACTATTGTTGAATGCGAGAAAATGGGCGACTATATAGTCAACGTAGTAGAAGCCATAGCTGATGCCAAATTTCATTAACCAATGAGCAAGACAGAAGAAGAATACAAAACTCTCGGACAAGAATGCCGAGGCATTTTCGAAAAGAAACTGAAGGACTACGGTGCATCGTGGAGAATACTCAGACCGTCATCTCTCACCGACCAACTGTTTATCAAGGCATCGAGAATAAGGACACTCGAAACTACTGACGAGAACATGGTTGGCGAAGGAATACGGTCAGAACTCATAGGTATCATCAATTACAGCATAATAGGACTCATCCAGCTGGAACTCGGTTTTTCTGACAAAATAGACATGACAGCCGAAAGAGCAATGGAAAAATACGACTACTATTTCGCTGAGACAATAAGACTCATGAACCGCAAGAACCACGATTACGGCGAGGCATGGAGAGGAATGAGAACTTCGTCATATACAGACCTCATACTCACAAAACTCAACCGCACGAAACAGATTGAGGACAACAACGGAAAGACAATAATCTCGGAGGGAATAGATGCCAATTACTATGACATACTGAATTACGCAATGTTTTACCTTATAAAATTTACTGAAAATGAAGACTAAGAAAATAATCTTCAATATTTGCCGCTACATTGTAGGCGCAATATTCGTATTCTCTGGCAGCGTGAAAGCCATTGACCCATTAGGAACAGTATATAAGATAAAAGACTATCTTGAGCCAATGGGGCTGACACAATTTTCAGATTTGGCAATAGTCGCTGCATTTGCTCTTTTCACTGTTGAATTTGTGACAGGAGTATGTTTAATTTCAAATCTGAATTTCAAATTGGGATTGTGGATTACCACCCTGCTAATGGCAGCAATGACACCACTCACTCTATGGATAGCACTGACTGACCCTGTCTCAGACTGTGGATGTTTCGGTGACGCATTGATATTGAGCAACTGGCAGACTTTCTACAAGAACATAGCCATTGACGCATTGGTTGTCGTAATGTGGCTATTCCAAAAATACAACCGCCAGTGGAAAGTGACTATACTGGCATGGATAGTCACTGGTGCTACAGCTGCAATATGCGTGGGATTTGGAATATGGACATTGTTCAACCTGCCTGTAATTGATTTCAGACCATACTATGTAGGGGCAGACATCCGCGAGCAGATGGAACAACCAGAAGGGACACATCCTGACATTTATGAAACTTACTTCATCTACGAGAAAAACGGAGAACAGAAACAATTCACCCTGATGAACGCACCATACAGCGACACGACTTGGGTTTTCGTAGATCAGGTGTCGGAACTCAAGGAAAAAGGAGTACAGCCACCTATTCACGACTTTTTCATAGAGACTCTTGACGGAGAGGACATCACAGAAGAGATACTGGACGACCAAAAGACCACATACTTTGTTGTCATGTGGAACCTGGACATCACAGACACTTCGTCGCTCGCCGGCATAGACAATCTGTACAAACAGGCAAAGAACAATGGCGAGAGATTCATTGCGCTAACAGCATCGGACGACATAACAATAGCAGCATTCGCTGAAAAACACAATATAAAATATGAGTTCTGCATCGTTGATCCTATACAACTGAAGACAATGGTACGTGCCAATCCTGGAATTGTGACAATTAAGAATGGAATTGTGACCGACAAATACAATGCCAACAAATTGAAATAATCAACAAAAAAACATAAAACTATGAGAAAAAACATCGTAGCAGGAAACTGGAAAATGAACAAGAATTTTCAGGAAGGTCTGGATCTTGTAAACGAGTTGAAAACTAAAGTTGTCAATCCAAATTGCGACGTAATCGTCTGCACTCCTTTCATCCATCTTGCATGTGCAGCTGACGAACTGAAAGGGTCAGTAATAGCAGTGGGCGCTGAGGATTGCTCAACCCACGAGTCAGGAGCATACACAGGCGAGGTGTCTGCAGCAATGGTGAAATCGACAGGTGCTGAATACTGCATCATCGGTCACTCGGAGCGCCGAGCTTACTTCAAAGAGTCGCACGAGATGCTCAAGGAAAAAGTGCTGATGGCACTCAAGAACGATTTGCGCCCAATATTCTGCGTAGGCGAAGTGAAAGAACAGCGTGAACAGGGCATACAGAACAGCGTCGTTGAGGCACAAATCAAAGAATCGCTCTTCAACCTCACTGCTGAGGAATTTGCAAAGGTTGTCGTTGCATACGAACCAGTCTGGGCTATCGGTACAGGACTCACTGCAACTCCTGACCAGGCAGAGGAAATCCATGCACACATCCGTTCGCTCATCGCAGCAAAATACGGCAAAGAGATGGCTGAGAACACTACAATACTCTATGGCGGTTCGTGCAAACCATCTAATGCTAAGGAACTTTTTGCAAAACCAGACATTGACGGAGGTCTGATTGGCGGTGCAGCATTGAAAGCTGATGATTTCTGCGGTATCATCAATGCCTTTTGATGGATTTTGAACTGACATCCAAATATTCGCCTATGGGCGACCAACCAGAAGCCATCCGCCAATTGACGGATGGCTTATACCATAATGTCCCTTTTCAGACCCTATTGGGTGTAACAGGGTCAGGAAAGACATTTACAATGGCTAACGTAATAGCCAAAGCACAACGTCCAACCCTTGTTGTGTCACACAACAAGACATTGGCTGCACAATTATACCATGAATTCAAGCAGTTCTTCCCCAAAAACGCAGTAGAATATTTTGTGTCGTACTACGATTACTACCAACCTGAGGCATACATTCCATCGACCGATACATATATCGAAAAGGACCTTTCTATAAACGAAGAAATTGACAAACTAAGACTTTCGGCTATAGCATCATTGCTCTCTGGAAGGAAGGACGTGATAGTGGTGTCATCAGTATCATGCATTTATGGTTTAGGCTCACCAGTAAACTTTTCGGAAAATTGCATACATTTAGAATGTGGGAAAAACTATTCCCGCCAACTGCTGCTTCACCAGTTGGTCAACGCACAATACACAAGAAACGAACTGGACCTCAACCGTGGAAATTTCCGCGTACAAGGTGACACGATAGACATAGCCGTCCCATACGCTGACTACATACTGAGAATTGTGTTCTGGGATGACGAGATTGACGAGATACTGACACTTGACCTCGTGAATTTCACCACTATTGACAGATACGAGACCTACGAACTCTATCCCGCCACAATCTTCACTACAACACCCGAAAGCGTCACATCGGCAATTGACCAGATATGCATAGATCTCGGAGTTGAGTCGAAGGAACTCGAAGACATGGGCAAGGAACTCGAAGCACGGAGACTCGTCGAGCGAGTGAATTACGACATGGAAATGATGAAAGAGGTGGGATATTGCACAGGAATAGAGAACTATTCGAGATATTTCGACAACCGTGCACCAGGGACTCACCCCTATTGCCTGCTGGACTACTTTCCGAAAGATTTCCTGATGCTGATAGATGAAAGCCACGTCACAGTACCACAATTCCGGGGAATGTATGCAGGTGACAGATCAAGGAAAGTAAATCTCGTGAATTACGGATTTCGTCTCAAGGCTGCATTGGACAACAGACCTCTTAAATTCGATGAGTTTGAAGAGAAGATGCAAAAGGTGATATTCGTCTCAGCCACCCCTGCAGAATACGAAATGAAAAAATCAGAAGGAATTGTCGTTGAACAGGTGATACGCCCGACAGGGTTGCTCGACCCACCTATTGAGGTCAGACCATCGCTGAACCAGATTGATGACCTCATGGAGGAGATAGCAGTCAGGGCAGAAGCTGACGAAAGAACCATAGTCACTACGCTCACCAAGCGGATGGCTGAAGAGCTGAACAACTATTTCGAGAAAAACGACATAAGGTGCAGATATATTCATTCCGACATAGATACGCTGGAACGTGTACAGATACTCAACGATTTGAGAGAGGGATTGTTCGATGTGCTGATAGGTGTTAACCTGCTGAGAGAGGGAATAGACCTTCCGCAGGTGTCGCTTGTGGCAATACTGGACGCTGACAAAGAAGGCTTCCTGCGAAACGAAAGGTCACTCACCCAGACAGCAGGACGTGCAGCACGAAACGTCAACGGCAAAGTGATTATGTATGCCGACACAATCACTGGGTCAATGCAACGGACTATAGAGGAAACTGACCGAAGACGCATGATTCAGATGAAATACAACACAGAGCATAACATAATACCGCAGACTGTAAAATACACTAATGCCAGCAACGGACTCGCAATACATCAGTACCAAATGCCAGAGGAAAACCCTGCTGACAGCATGGTTGCAGAAGATCCAATAATCATGAAAATGAACCAAAGCCAGCTGGAGAAAGCTATGGCTCATGCCAAGAGCAAAATGGAACAGGCTGCAAAGAAACTGGATTTCCTGTCAGCAGCACATTTCAGAGACGAAATGCTCCATATACAGGAATTGATAGAAACGAAAAAAGAATAATCAGATGCTACAGCAGATCAAGAACCCCATATTGAAAGAATTCGAAGAGTTCGAGCAACTGTTCAGCCAGTCGTTCACCTCACCGCAAGACCAACTGCTGCGGCAGGTCATGCAATACACCGAAACACAGAAAGGGAAACAGGTCCGCCCTATTTTCGCCTTGCTGTGCGGAAAACTTTGCGGCGAGATAAACAGGGACACATTAAACATAGCAGCAAGTTATGAAACACTGCATACTGCTTCGCTCATACACGACGATGTGGTGGACAATACGATGAAACGTCGCAATGCACCGTCAGTCAACGCATTGTTCGACAATAGGATTTCCGTACTGTCAGGCGATTACCTGCTGTCGAAGGCAATGAGGTTCATCTCCGAGACACGCAACCCAGAACTATTCTCAATACTGTGTACGCTGGGTCAGACTCTGGCTGAAGGCGAACTGCTGCAACTGCAACATGCCTACAGCATACCAACAGAAGATGAATATATTGACATAATACGCCGAAAAACGGCTGTACTGTTCACTCTGACAGCGAAATCTGCAGCCATCACCGCTCATGCAACTGAAAAACAGATGAAGGATATCACTGAATTTGCCGATATGATGGGAATCTGTTTCCAGATAAAAGACGACATTTTCGACTACACTCCAAATGCACAGATAGGCAAACCTACGTTGAACGACATACGCGAAGGGAAAGTGACACTGCCATTGCTCCACACTCTGCAACAATTGCCATACGAAGCAGCACAGGACATAATGGACAAGGCTAAAAAAGGCGAATTCACTGAAGAATACTTCTACAATATCGGCACATTAGTCGCTAAGCATCACGGCATTGAATATGCAGAATGCAAAATCGACTATTACATTAGCAAAGCACATCAGTCATTGAAAGAATTCGAAGACACACCAATAAGAGATGCAATGATGAAACTGTTGTCATTCACTATAACCAGAAACAAATAACCGAGTCAACTGACTTAAAAATAGCAAATTCACAACCATATTGAAACAAAAATCCCAAATAATGTTAACAAAGTACCTTGGTTTCAGATTTTTTTTGTAACTTTGCACCGTTATTTTCAACACAAAATAGTATATAGATGTCAAAATTAAGAATATATCTCCTCACCTCTTTCTTAATCACACTATACTCGCAAACACCAGCACAGGACTACGAGAATTTCTTCGCAGAGGATACTTCAGGTTTCTATCTACCTATAGAAGGCAAAACGGTTTATAGTGATTCACTGGCACGAATCTGTCCAGCATATGAGTTGTACCGCTATTCGTGGACACCACTGCGCGTCAACCCATACGGAGTTCAATTAGAGTCAATCCCTGATTCGACATATATCGATTGCAGGGATTTTGTTTATCCAACGACAAGCAACCGCGTCACTTCGGACTATGGATGGCGTTGGCGCAGAATGCATCAGGGTATTGACATCGGTTTGGACATTGGCGATACTATCAGAGCACCGTTTTCAGGTCGTATTAGATTGGTGGATTACGAGCGACGTGGGTATGGACATTATTTAGTCATCAGGCACGACAATGGCCTGGAGACAGTGATGGCACACATGTCAAGAGTCCTGGTCAGTGTTAACCAAGATGTCGTGGCTGGCGAACCAATAGGCCTCGGAGGAAGCACCGGACATTCGACAGGTCCACATCTGCATTTCGAAGTCAGGTTCCTCGGGAACTCGTTCAATCCTGTAAAACTGATAAACTTCGAAACAAAGAAATGCCTTGCCGACGAAGATGGATTTTATCTTATAACCAAGAAAGATACCTACTCGAACAAGAAAGCCATACAGCAAGCCCAGAACTCGTCAGCATACCACCGCGTGAAGAAAGGCGAAAACCTCTCGATCATAGCACGTCGCTATCATACGACAGTCAAACGGCTCTGCCAACTCAATCATCTCAGACAAAACTCATTATTGCAAATAGGACAAAAAATAAGATACAGATAAAGATATGTATAATCTCGCAGTATTAGGAGGCGGACCTGCAGGATACAATGCAGCCGCACAAGCCGCTAAAGCAGGCTTCAACGTTGTTTTATTTGAAAAGAAGGCACTCGGTGGCACATGCCTCAACGTAGGGTGTATTCCAACCAAGACTTTGCTCTATTCGTCAAAGATGTACAAACATGCCGAAGAGGGAGCAAAATATGGTGTGAAAGCCGAAGGAGTGACTTTCGAATATGACAAGATAGTTGCACGCAAAAACAAGATAATCCGCAAACTGGTAGCTGGCATCAAAGCCAAGATGACCAATACAGGCGTAACAGTAGTTACAGGCGAAGCCAACGTGCTGTCAAACGATGGTAAAGTTGTCCGCATAGCATGTGGCGAAGAGCAGTACGAAGCAGAACGCCTGCTGATATGCACAGGTTCAGTTGTGGCAATTCCACCAATCCCTGGTGTAGATACTGCTGAATACTGGACATCAACCGAAGCTTTGGAGACTAAGGAGATACCTGAATCACTCGTAGTCATAGGTGGAGGTGTCATAGGTATTGAATTTGCAGGTCTCTTCTCTACATTCGGTACTAAAGTCACCGTCGTCGAGATGGCACCTGAAATATTGCCAGGCATAGATACCGAGATCTCTGCAATGCTCCGCGAAGACCTCGCAAAAAGGGGCGTAGAGTTCCACCTTTCATCGAAAGTGCTCCACGTTGCAACAGGCTGTGTGACCTATTCAGATGCCGAGGGCGAACATAAGGCTGAAGCTACAAACATATTGCTCTGCGTTGGAAGAAAACCATCACTCGACGGAGTACGCGACCTCAACCTTGAGCCAAACCGCAATGGTATAAAGACAGATTCGCACATGCGCACCTCAGCACCAAACATTTGGGCAGCAGGCGACATCAACGCAACTTCGCTCCTTGCACATACAGCTGAACGCGAAGCACAGGTTGCAGTAAACGATATGTTGGGAATAGCTGACGAAATGCACTACAATGCAATCCCTGGCGTAATTTATACCAACCCTGAGGTTGCAGGTTGTGGAGCTACAGAAACCGCTCTGCAGGCAGCAGGAACAGAATACAAAGTTCGCCGTCTGCCAATGACATTCTCTGGACGTTTCGTAGCTGAGAACGAAGGCGGAAATGGCGTATGCAAGATTATCACAGACATGAACGACAAGGTGCTCGGCGTACACGCTATAGGCAATCCATGTTCAGAATTCATCTGCGCTGCATGTGTGGCAATCGAGGCTGGAATGACGGCAGAACAGTTGCATCGCGTTGTATTCCCTCACCCAACAGTGGCAGAAATAATCAAGGAAACAGCAGGAGAATAAATCTATGGAAGCAAAAGAACAGGTTTTGGCAGCTATGCGTCAGGCAGGCGAGCCGGTAAATGCAGGTAAAATTGCAGAAATTAGCGGATTGGACCGTAAAGAGGTTGACAAGGCAATGAAAGCCCTCAAAGAAGAAGGCGCTATTGTCTCGCCAGTACGCTGCAAATGGACAATTGCATAAAATTATTGTCCATCGTTAACATAAATCGCACGTTCTGCCCTCGTCATATGGCGAGTGTTGAACGTGCGATTGTAATGTTCTGGTAGTATGCGTCACCGTTCCTCATCGCATAAAAAAACTCAGCACCTTTCGATGCTGAGTCCATCATTTATCGTGTCTTCTGACACCCAAAGGATAAGTTCATTATTGCAACTGAACCTTCTTCCAAGTGAAGGTCGTGGTGTAACGAGTGCCATCCTCTTTCTCACGGAGTGCGGACCACTTCATCGTGCCGTCCTTGATTTCGACGATATCCCACCACTCATATTCAAAGTCTTCTCCTGCCTTCGGGCGCCAACGAGAAGCAAGCCAGTCACCAT
>JAKSNT010000044.1 GCA_024399575.1 Paludibacteraceae bacterium | reverse complement strand
CCTCTCCCTTCTGCAAAACTGAGGGGCACAGGGGCTTTTACTCACCTCTCCCTTCAGCGAAACTGAGGGGCACGGGGGCTTTTACTCTCCTCTCCCTTCTGCAAAACTGAGGGATGCGGTGGCTATATATTCTTTTATCACTTCGGGATAGAGGACATGCTCTATCTCGTGGATTCTCGTTTCAACCTCGTCGCGGTCATTGCCGTGATATTCGAAAGCCCGCTGGCCGAGTATTGTGCCACCGTCAATCGTGAGGTCAATCAGATGTACCGTGACACCGAAAACCTTTACACCGAAGTTGAAGGCATCATCAATGGCATGCGCACCCTTGAACGAAGGGAGTAAAGCAGGATGTATGTTGAGAATCCTGTCGCGATATGCTTCGAAAAGCGTAGGCCCCACGATACGCATATACCCCGCAAGACAAATAAAATCAATATCAGCAGATTTAAGTGCAGATACTATCTCAGTCTCGTAGGCAGCCTTGTCTGGAAATCGGTGTGGGTCAATCACACGATAATCCACGCCAAGACGCTCGGCACGCGAAATGACAAAAGCCCCTGGTTTGTCGCATATCATGAGCGCGACATTCAATCCTTCGATACCAGCATTCACAATCGCTTCAAAATTCGTACCAGAACCTGAAGCAAACACTGCCGCATTAACCATCGCCGTAAACCTGATTATATTTAGATGATAACCACACCCTCCTTGTCAGTCACACGACCGATGACAGAAGCCTTGTCGCCATATTTTGCAAGTATGTCGATAGCCTTCTGAGCCTCGTCAGCATTCATGGCAAGCACCATGCCAATACCCATATTGAAGATATTGAACATCTCACGGTGAGGAATCTTGCCATATTTCTCAAGGAACCCGAAAACAGGAAGTATCTCCCAACTGCCCTCTTTCACCTCTATGCCCTGACCTTCGTGAAGGATACGAGGAATATTCTCGTCAAAGCCACCACCAGTGATATGAGCAACACCATGTACGTCGCAGTTGCGGATGACGTCAAGTACCTGTTTAACATAGATACGCGTAGGAGTAAGCAACACTTCGCCTATAGTCCTGCCATCACCAAAGTCGGCACGCAGGTCAAGATTGTTGTCAGTCAAAACTTTGCGTACGAGACTGAAACCATTGGAATGGACACCTGTAGAGGCTATTCCGACAAGGACATCGCCAGCCTTTACCTTCGAGCAGTCAATCAACTTAGATTTCTCGACAACGCCACATGTGAAGCCTGCAATATCATATTCGCCATTGCCGTACATTCCGGGCATCTCGGCAGTCTCGCCACCTATAAGCGCACAGCCAGCCTGACGACAACCATCAGCCACACCAGCAACAATAGCCTCAATCTTCTGTGGTTCGTTTGCACCGACAGCAACATAATCAAGGAAATAGAGTGGCTCAGCTCCTTGTGCAAGAACATCGTTGACACACATTGCAACAGCATCAATTCCTATAGTATCGTGCTTGTCCATTGCAAAAGCAAGTTTCAGTTTAGTGCCCACTCCGTCTGTACCGCTGACCATCACAGGTTCCTTGATATTGAGTGACGCAAGGTCAAACATACCACCAAAAGCACCGATATTGCCCATCATGCCAGGACGTGAGGTGGAAGCGACATGCTTCTTTATTCTTCTTACAACTTCGTAACCTGCTTCGAGGTTAACGCCAGCTTTTTCGTATGATTCAGCCATATTCCGTTTTTATTTATTATCGTACAAAGATGTAGGGTAATTGCCAGAGAAGCAGGCAGTGCAAAGTTCACAGCGATTACCAGATTTATATAGTCCTTCAATCGAAAGGAAATGAAGTGAGTCGGCACCTATCTTCTGGCGCAACTCCTCAACGCTGAGACGGGAAGAAATAAGTTCCTCGTAAGTCGCAGTGTCAACACCATAATAGCAAGGGTGAGCATAAGGCGGTGATGCAATACGCATGTGCACCTCGGTGGCACCTGCCTCGCGGAGGAGGTTTACAATCCTGCGTGAAGTCGTGCCGCGAACTATGGAATCGTCGATGACAATCACACGTTTACCCTTGACAATAGTGCGTACAGCAGACAGCTTCATGCGGACTCCCTGTTCACGAAGCTCCTGAGTAGGCTGTATGAATGTACGCCCGATATATTTATTCTTGATAAGACCCATCTCGTAAGGAATGCCACTCTCCTCGCTATAACCCATAGCTGCAGAGAGACTCGAATCAGGAACACCGACAACAATGTCAGCCTCGACAGGCGCTTCATGATAAAGAATACGACCAGACTGTTTGCGGTAGGCATGGACGTTTATATCCTCAATATCGCTGTCGGGACGCGCAAAATAGACATATTCCATTGCGCACATATAGTGATGGTGGAAACCAGAATAGCGGGACGAGTATATGCCGTCATTATTGATTACAATCACCTCGCCAGGTTCAATGTCACGCACAAACTCAGCACCGATAGTATCCATTGCACAAGTTTCGGAACAGACTACCCAACCATCATTCAGTTTGCCGAGCGAAAGAGGGCGAAGACCGTACTTGTCGCGCATGCAGTACATAGCATCTGCGGTAAGTACAAGAAAAGCAAAAGCTCCTTCGAGCATATTTAGTGCTGACGATATTGTTGCCAGCATTGGGTATTTCTCATTGAAATTGCGATGGTCGCCACGATGATGGGAAACCTTGATGAGATGAGCAAGGAGTTCACTGTCGGATGTTGACTGGAAAAGCGTACCCCGATTTTCGAGATAACGCTTTAGTGCAGTGGAGTTCACGAGATTGCCATTGTGACAGAGGGCAAAATTGCCTTCATGGTGATGAAAAAGAAAAGGCTGCACATTATCCAGCCCCCCGCCACCGGCAGTGGCATAACGCACGTGGGCTATAGAGTTGCGACCATTGAGAATGGAGAGGTTCTTCTGGTTGAAAACCTCAGTGACCAAACCTTCACCCTTGGTACGGGTGAAAGTCCCATCACTATCCACACAGACTATCCCAGCAGCCTCCTGTCCCCTATGCTGAAGGGCATGAAGTCCATAATAAGCCAAGTTTGCCGCATTATCGACGTTCCAGACACCAAAGACACCACATTCTTCGTGTAATTCGCCTGTCATTATTTCAGATAGTTTTTAATATTACTTTCTATACGGTCAGCAATCTGCTGTTCGCTCAAATTGTCATTCATATTGAATTTCTCGCCTACAACAGCCTCGTAAAGTTCGGCATAACGGGCAGTGATGCCTGCAACTACTGCATCAGTCATTTCAGGAACCTTCTGTCCTTCCTTGCCCTGAAAGCCATTTTCCATAAGCCATTCACGGACAAACTCCTTGCTCAGCTGACGCTGAGGTTCGCCCTTGACAAACTTCTCCTCGTAACCCTCTTTATAGAAATAGCGTGAAGAGTCAGGAGTGTGAACCTCGTCCATCAGAATCACCTCGCCATTGTATTTGCCAAATTCGTATTTAGTATCTACAAGTATGAGCCCATTGCGAGCAGCAATCTCAGTGCCACGGTTGAAGAGAGCAAGAGCGTATTTCTCAAGAAGGATGTATTCCTTTTCAGGAACAAGACCTTTAGCAATGATTTCCTCGCGCGAGATATCCTCGTCGTGGTCGCCTATTTCAGCTTTCGTGGTAGGAGTAATGATAGGCTGAGGGAAACGCTCGTTTTCACGAAGTCCATCAGGGAGCTTCACTCCACATATTTCACGCACACCGCTCTTATAGGCACGCCATGCACTGCCACAAAGATAACCACGGACAATCATTTCGACAGGATAACCCTGACAGGCAAGACCTACTGTCACCATTGGATCGGGCGAAGCAATTTTCCAGTTAGGACAAATATCGCGAGTCTCGTCGAGAAACTTTGATGCAATCTGATTGAGAATCTGACCCTTGAAAGGAATACCCTTAGGCAAGATTACATCAAAAGCAGAGATACGGTCAGTCACAACCATGGCGAGACGATCATTGCCAAGAAAATATACATCGCGGACTTTGCCATTATAAACTTTCGTCTGACCCGGAAAGTTGAAGGTGGTTTTCGTTAAAGCTTTCATATTGTATATTATGCATTTATTCATTTATAAAATTGGAGAGACGACGGAGTACCTCTTCGTACATTTCACCCACATTGCCAAGGTCATAGCGAAAACGGTCACGATCCATAGAGTCGTCTGTCTGCTCGTCCCAAAGACGGCAGGAATCAGGTGAAAGTTCATCACAGACCAGTAAAGTGCCATCAGCGAGACGGCCAAACTCAACTTTGAAATCAACAAGTTTTATGCCAACTTCGTGGAACAGGGAGGTTAGCACCAAGTTGATGTGCCCAAGTTCCTCTTCAATAAGGTCCAATTCTTCGCGAGATGCCATACCGAGGGCAATAGCATACGAACGGTTTATGATTGGGTCATCCAATTCGTCGCTCTTGTAACAACATTCAACTACAGGTATAGAGAGTTTTGTGCCGGTCTTGACATCAAGACGTTCAGTCATGTCGCCTGCAGCATAATTGCGAACGATGAACTCAAGCCGTATCGGATCAACTTTACGACAAAGTTGCTGACGGTCGTCAATTGTACGTATATAATGAGTGGCAATTCCATTACGTTCGAGAGTCTCGTAGAGAATTGCAGATATTTTATTTATGATAATGCCTTTACCAGGTATTATTACATGTTTTATGCCATTATAGGCTGTCTCGTCGTCTTTATGGAATACACGTACTTCGTCTTCAGATTCAGTGGCGAATACCTGACGTGATTTACCTTCAGTAAGTTTCATAATCATTTATGTCTAAAATAAGAGACAGCATTGGCAAATATATTCTGTGATTTGTTGCCCTCAATATTCTTGAAGACATTATCAACATAGCGTTCACTGTGAGCCATCTTGCCAAGGATAAGTCCGTTTTCGGATATTATGCCCTCAATGCCTAACGTCGAGCCGTTAGGGTTATTCACATACTGGAAAGCAACCTGACCTTTTTCTACAAGCTGGTCAGCCATTGACTTTGAGCATACAAAGCGACCTTCGCCATGGCTCACTGCAACAGTATGTTTTTCACCGAGTTCGAAATTCTGGAGCCAAGGAGAACGGACTGAGGCAACACGTGTTGTCACCATCTGCGATATATGACGGTTGCAATCGTTGCGGAACAGAGTAGGACTATTAGGTGTAAGTTGTCCGAGGTGTCCGTATGGGAGCAGACCTGATTTCACAAGAGCCTGGAAACCATTACAGATACCAAGTATAAGACCTTTACGGCTAATGAGTCCTTCAATCTCAGCACCAACCTTGCTGTTATTTATCACATTGGCAATAAACTTTGCTGAACCATCAGGTTCATCGCCAGACGAGAAGCCACCAGCGAATGCAAGGATATGAGCATTGTGAATATTCTCAGCCATCTCGACAATAGAATCGTTTATGTCAGCAGCAGTAAGATTACGGAAAACAGAGGTGCGGACCTCAGCGCCAGCACGCTCGAAAGCACGTTTCATATCGTAATCACAATTAGTTCCAGGGAAGATAGGGATATAGACAATAGGACGCTCAACAGTTTCAGGAGCATAAATCTTCTTGCATGATTCCTGTGTCGCCAACTCTTCAGGAACAGTAAGGGCATTGACTGGATAGATAGTCGAGAAAAATTCATTATTAATATTATATAATGTGTCGATGTCATACTCAATGCCATTAACGACAAGAACACTATCATTACGTATTTCGCCTATCTTTGTGGCATTCAAATTATCCTCGGAAGATGTAAAGATGATTGCACCATATTTCACATCAAAGAGATTACGATAATTGACGTCAGCACCGACATTGGAACCAAAAGCCATTTTAGCCAAAGCCTCGGCAACGCCACCTCGACCTACGGTACGTGCAGCAGTGACAATGCCTCTTTCGGTCAAAGAATGGAAATAGCTGAAATTTTCCTTGAGCGAACCAGTGTCAGGCATAAAATTACGAAGAGTGCGAGGTTCAAGGATATATACATGCTGAGCCTTATCAGAACGTTTGAAATCAGTTGAAATAACCTTGCGAGCATCAACCATCGTGATTCCGAATGCTATCAACGTAGGAGGTACGCTTATTTTCTCAAATGTACCACTCATTGAATCCTTACCCCCGATTGAAGGAAGATGAAGTTCATACTGCATTTTCAGTGCACCGAGAAGGGCAGCTGCAGGAAGACCCCAAGTCTCAGGTAGATTCATCTTACGAAAATATTCCTGATACGAAAAGCGCATTTTCGAATAATCGCCACCGGCAGCAACCACTTTTGCACATGCATCAATCACAGAATAGGCTGCACCATGGTAAGGACTCCAAGATGAAAGATATGGGTCAAAACCAAAAGCCATCATGGATGCATCGTCAGTCTCGCCATCAAGGACAGGAAGTTTCTGAACTGAAACCTGCGTTTCAGAACGCTGCAGAGTTCCGCCATAAGGCATTAAGACCGTTGATGCACCAATAGTGGCATCAAACATCTCGACCATGCCTTTCTGAGACTGTACGTTAGGGTCGCGAAGATTGTTTTCGAATCTGGTTCTCTCGCCACGGCCCTCAAGTTCGCGTTTGAATGGATTTATACGTTCCACTCCAGGTATCACTATATCTGTAAATCGTTTAGCACCAGCAGAGTCAATAAACTCACGACTAAGGTCAACAACTACCTCACCATTGCGATATATGCGCATACGGTTAGTGTCAGTGACATTTGCAATATGTACGACTTCAAGGTTCTCCTCAGCACATTTAGCCATAAACGACTTCAAGTCGTCAGCACTAATGACAACCGCCATACGCTCCTGACTTTCGGAAATGGCAAGTTCGGTAGTGGTAAGCCCATCGTACTTTGTCTGTACACGATCCAAGAATATATCAAGACCATCAGCAAGTTCGCCTACAGCAACACTGACGCCGCCAGCGCCGAAATCGTTAGCTTTCTTGATAAGAGAAGAGACATCTGAACGGCGCATGAGACGTTGAATCTTACGTTCCTCCGGTGCATTGCCTTTCTGGACTTCGCTACCACAGGTTGTAAGAGATTTGCCGTCATGTTTCTTTGAAGAACCCGAAGCACCACCAACGCCATCACGACCTGTACGACCGCCAAACATAAGCACGACATCGCCTGCGACAGGAGATACACGACGCACCGCAGAAGCAGGAGAAGCACCGACAACAGCACCCACCTCCATACGTTTTGCGACATAGTCTGGATGGTAAATTTCAGATACATGAGTAGTAGCAAGACCTATCTGGTTACCGTATGACGAATAACCGGCTGCTGCTTTACGAGTAATAGTACGCTGTGGAAGTTTTCCTCGAAGAGTTTCACGTACAGGAGCATAAATATCGCCTGCACCAGTCACACGCATAGCCTGATATACATACGCACGGCCAGATAGAGGGTCGCGTATTGCTCCGCCAAGGCAGGTAGCAGCCCCACCGAAAGGCTCTATCTCTGTAGGATGATTATGTGTTTCGTTCTTGAATTGAAGCAACCATTTCTCTGGCGTGACAGTATTTTCACGACGCACATTGACGGTCACGAAGATGCTGCATGCATTGTTCTCTTCGCTCTGCTCAAGATCATCGAGAAAGCCATTAGCACGACACCAACGAGCACCTATAGATGCCATATCCATAAGCGTCATATCACGATCCGAACGCTTTAGCTCCTTTCGCATAATCTTGTAACGCTTTAGAGTGGAAGTTATTTCAGCACTGATAAACGAAGGTTCAATCTCTATAGATTCAATGACCGTGTTGAAAGTGGTATGACGACAATGGTCGCTCCAATAGGTATCGAGAATCATGAGTTCAGTGACTGTGGGCTCGCGATGCTCTGAAAGGAAATACTCACGAATACAGAGAAGGTCTGCAAGGTTAATCGAGAGACCACGTTCGCGAATGAGGAACTCTAATTGCTTGTTATCCATTGAGCAGAAGCCTGAAATTTCCTCGCGAATTGCAGTCTCTGGAGCACTCGTTTCCTCTGGACCCACACGACGGAGATCCTTCTCGCGACATTCAACGGCATTTATACAATATTGCTTGATTTTCTCAAGTTTTGAGAAAGTCAGTTTTTCAGGAAATATGATGAGCTTTGCAGCAGAAATCCGCACAGAAGCCTTTGGGTCAACAAGGCGGACACAATCAACGGCAGAAGCTGCACGCTGGTCGAATTGTCCAGGTAGCGATTCTATAGCAAAACGGCTACCTAATGAAAAAGTAGGTGAAAGGGGATGATTATACGCACGCGCTTCAGCCTGAGCCTCACGCTCATCCATGACAGTGACTACATCAGTAGCGATTTCACCAAAGACCGAGTATTTTGTTTTTTCAATCAATATCTGGTCAAAACCGTCAACATCATATATATTGACGATACGAAGTCCATTAATCTTAAGTCCAAGAGATTCATTAAAATCGCGTTCAAGAGATTTGGCTTCAACGCGGAATTGTTCTCGTTTTTCAACTAAAATTCTATATTTCATAATGGAATCAGTTTACTTTATGGGTATATTTTATTTCAGCCATCTGAGAATTGGCCTTGACAATTTTACTTTTGAGACTCTGTTTATAGTCGGCAAATTTAGCAGCAACGTCAGTATCGGAAAGTGATATTATCTGAGCGGCAAGCAGACCAGCGTTCTGAGCAGCATCAATTCCGACAGTGGCAACAGGTATTCCTGGAGGCATCTGGACAATGGCAAGAAGTGCATCCATCCCCATGAGAGAAGAAGATATAGGCACACCGATTACAGGTATAGTTGTGTTGGCGGCAATGACACCAGGAAGAGCGGCTGCCATTCCAGCACCAGCAATAATAACCTGAACACCACGAGATTGAGCATTTCGAGCAAAATCTTCAACTTCAGAAGGGGTGCGGTGAGCCGATAGTGCTACCATTTCGAAATCTATAGCAAAATCATCAAGGATTTTGGCGGCTTTTTCCATGACTGGAAGGTCGGAAGTGCTGCCCATGATTATACTGACCATAACAAAAATTGGTTAAATAAATTTGGTGCAAATGTAGGCATTTTTTGTGAGATGCGCAAATTTTTTAGCATATTTTTTATGTCTGTTATTAACAGGGTGGCAAATGACAGAAAAATCAATTTTCACCACTGGCTTTTTCACTCTATATTTGCAAGCGAGATTAGACCGGACGTCAGTGAATACTCTTCAAAATCTTCGTTGCATAATAAAATCAACAAAACTAACCCGAATAGAAAAGCAATATCTAAATGGTGTAAAAAAAAAAGTGTTTTTGTTTGGCAGGTTAGGAAATATGTCGTAACTTTGCAGGCAACATGAAAAAATATGCATCGACATATCTGATTGGGCGAAATCCCATACGTATTTCATTGGATAAACGGAAGTAATTATTCAGTCGCAGTGGCTGTTTAGTTACTTTTTTTTTTGAATAAAAGTGTTATGGAAATGATTGAGATTCCAGCAATGGTGGATCTGCACGTGCATTTCAGGGAGCCTGGCTTCGAGTACAAGGAGACAATAGAAACAGGAATGAGGGCTGCGAAAACTGCGGGTTATTCTGATGTCTTCACCATGCCGAACTTGCGTCCTGCACAAGACACAGTCGAACACCTCATGGTACAGTTGGAAGCAATAGAGAAAGCGAGTGAGAAAACAAAAGGCGTGACCATTCATCCATACGGGTGCATCACTATGGGACAAAAGGGAGACCAATTGACAGATTTTGAAGCATTGGCTCCATACGTAGCAGGGTTCTCGGACGATGGACACGGAGTGCAGAGGACTGAAATCATGCTTGAAGCAATGAAAATATGCAGAAAATTGGGAAAACCGATTGTGGCACACTGCGAGGTGAATGACCTTCTGAGAGGCGGATATATCCATGATGGAGATTATGCCAAGATGTTCGGTCATAAAGGTATCTGCTCTGAAAGCGAATGGAGAATGATTGAGAGGGACTTGAACCTGGTCAAGTTGACGGGATGTCAGTATCACGTCTGCCACATTTCGACCAAGGAGAGTGTAAATTTAATCAGAGAGGCGAAAAAATCAGGATTGCCAGTGACATGCGAAACGGCACCTCATTACTTGTTGTTGACCGACATGGATCTTCGCGAAGAAGGACGTTTCAAGATGAACCCGCCACTCAGGACTGACGAGGACAGGATGGCACTTGTCGAAGGAATCGTTGACGGGACAATCGACTGTATTGCCACCGACCACGCTCCTCATAGTGCCGAAGAAAAAGCCAAAGGACTAAGCGGAAGTTCGTTCGGAATAGTTGGATTGGAAACTGCATTCCCACTGATGTACACATACTTTGTAAACAAAGGTATAATCACGCTTGAAAAATTGGTAGAGCTAATGTCATACAATGCAAGGAAAATAATGCATCTCGGCAAGGGAAGAATGATAAAATTTGATGTCGAAAAGGAGTTTGTAATTGACCCAGGGAAGTTTGAATCGAAAGGGAAAGCCACTCCATTTACTGGTTGGAAAGTGGTTGGAAGATTAGTTGAATAATAGGAAAAAAACAAAACCATATGAACAGGAAGAAAATCGTTTTGGAGAATGGTACGGAATTTTACGGCATAGGATTCGGAGCGGACAAAGAGGTGGTGAACGAGATTGTGTTCAACACGTCAATGGTGGGATACCAGGAAATTTTGTCAGATCCTTCGTACACGAACCAAATGGTTGTAATGACCTATCCGCTGATAGGCAATTACGGCATTGCCGATGATGATTACGAGACAAAATTCCCTTCGATAGGTGGATTCATAGTGCACGAATACAATGATTTGCCTTCGAATTTCAGATATACAAAGACGCTCAGCGAAGTCATGGAGGAAAACGACATTCCAGGTATATCAGGTGTCGATACTCGTGAACTGAACAGGATAATACGTGACAAAGGGTCAATGATGGTAATCCTGACAGATGCCAAGACAACGAAAGAGGAGGCTCTGGCGCGTATCAAAGCCACCCCAGTTCCGCATGACCAAGTGAGCCGCGTAAGTTGCAAGAAACGCTGGTTCTCGCGTACTCCACAACATAAATATGACGTCGTAGCAATAGACTGCGGAATCAAATACAACATTATCCGTAATTTGAATGCACTTGGCTGCAACGTCACTGTCGTGCCATACAACATCACCGCCGACGAAATCATGGCATTCCAGCCTGACGGACTTTTCCTCTCGAATGGTCCTGGCGACCCTGAAGATGTGACAACAGTCATTGACGTCATACGTCAGCTCAGGGGCAAGTTGCCAATCTTCGGAATATGTCTGGGACATCAGATGATTTCACTTGCATATGGTGCAAAAACCTACAAGATGAAATTCGGACATCGTGGAGGCAATCATCCTGTCAAGAATCTCAGGACAGGCAAAATAGAGATAACATCACAGAACCATTCGTATGCAGTTGACGAGAACACCCTGCAAGGCACTGATTTAGAAGTGACACACCGCAACGTACTTGACAACACCATTGAAGGTGTAAGATGCGTGAAAGATAGGATATTCTCAATACAATATCACCCGGAGAGTGCCCCAGGACCTCAGGATTCCGGTTATTTATTCAGAGAGTTCATTGAATTGATGGAAGCAGCCAAAAAGAATTGATTATGCCAAAAAGAACAGATATACACAAGATTATGGTCATCGGGTCTGGTCCTATCGTGATAGGTCAGGCTGCCGAATTTGACTATGCAGGGACACAGGCATGTCTCGCACTGAAGGAAGAGGGTTACGAAGTTATACTCGTAAATTCGAACCCTGCAACAATCATGACAGACACACACATAGCCGACAAGGTCTATATGGAACCTCTGACGTTGGAGTATGTGGCAAAGATAATCCGTTTTGAGCGTCCAGATGCTATTGTGCCTGGACTCGGTGGTCAGACAGGATTGAACCTTGCCGTGCAGTTGGCAAAGAAAGGCGTCCTGAAAGAGTGCGATGTAGAAATACTCGGAACTTCGTTCGAAAGTATCGAGCGTGCCGAGGACCGCGAGTTATTCAAGGAACTCTGCCAGGGCCTTGGAGAACCTGTGTTGCCATCCGAGATTGCAAATTCTATGGAAGAGGGACTCAAGGCTGCCCACGACATTGGCTATCCTGTAGTGCTCCGCCCAGCCTTCACATTAGGCGGAACAGGTGGCGGCTTTGCTGAAAACGATGAGGAATTCTACGACATTATGCGTAACGCTCTTATCCTTTCGCCTGTTCATCAGGTACTTGTCGAGAAATCGATAAAAGGCTATAAGGAGATAGAATACGAAGTGATGCGCGATGCCAACGACACTGCCATCACAATATGCAATATGGAGAACATCGACCCTGTGGGAGTGCACACAGGCGATTCAATGGTGGTCTGCCCTTCGCAGACTCTGACCAACAAGGAGTACCAGTTACTCCGCGACTCGGCTCTACGCATAATACGTGAGTTGAAGATAGAAGGCGGCTGCAACGTACAGTTCGCCCTCGACCCTCTGTCGTTCAACTATTTCCTAATTGAGGTCAACCCACGTGTAAGCCGTTCATCGGCACTTGCCTCCAAGGCATCGGGCTATCCAATCGCACGCGTCAGTGCCAAGATAGCTGTAGGCATGCACCTTGATGAGATTCATCTTGCCAACACGCCTGCCTGCTTCGAACCTGCACTGGACTATGTAGTCACAAAGATTGCGCGCTTCCCATTCGACAAGTTCGCAGACGCAAAGAATACGCTCGGCACTCAGATGAAGGCAACAGGCGAGGTGATGAGCGTTGGCAGAACTATGGAGGAATCACTTCTGAAGGCAGTGCGGTCGCTTGAAATAGGGGTATGCCATATATACCACAAGAAATTCAACAACTGGGAATCTGCGAAACTGCTTGAATATATACATAATGGCACTGACGACAGATTATACGCCATTGCGCAACTCATCAGGCAAGGTGTCGATCTCGGAATGATCTACAATTCCACAAAGATTGACCTCTTCTTCCTTGAAAAATTCAAGAACATAGTTGAGTTTGAGAAAATTCTGGCTGCAAGCAAAGGAGATATAGAAGTGCTTCGCAACGCAAAAGTCATGGGTTTCAGCGACAAATACATTGGACAGGTATGGGGCATGAATGAAGGTGAGATGTACAATCTGAGGAAAGAAAACGACATAATGCCTGTATATAAGATGATTGACACCTGTGCTTCAGAGTTCAGCTCGTATGTGCCTTATTTCTATTCTACTTACGACAGAGGCGAAAACGAAAGCATAGTTTCTGACAAAAAGAAGATAATAGTGCTTGGTTCAGGACCAATCCGCATTGGTCAGGGTATTGAATTTGACTATTCCACCGTTCATACCATCTGGACTATCAGGCAGGCTGGCTATGAAGCTATCATCATAAACAACAACCCTGAAACAGTATCGACCGACTATACTACATCCGACAAACTATACTTCGAGCCTCTGACCGTCGAGGACGTGATGAACATAGTCGAGATGGAGAAGCCTATGGGCATTATCGTATCTTTGGGAGGACAGACGGCTATCAACCTTGCCGCACCTCTCCACAACCTCGGAGTGCCAATCATAGGAACTGACGTGCAGGCCATCGAGAATGCAGAGAACCGTGACTCGTTCGAGAAAATAATGGTTAAACTCGGCATTCCTCAGCCAAAGGGTCTGGCAGTCACCAACATTGAAGAGGGTGTGAGAGTAGCAAAGGAGATTGGGTTCCCTGTATTGGTAAGACCATCTTACGTTCTCGGCGGACGCGCAATGCAGATTGTCAACAACGAGCCTTCCCTCCGTCACTACCTGCAGACAGCCGTCGAGATTAACACCGAACAGCCAGTGCTTGTCGATAAATACATTATGGGCAAGGAACTTGAGGTAGACGCAGTCTGTGATGGCAATGACGTTTTCATTCCTGGCATCATGGAACATGTCGAAAAGACAGGCATCCATTCAGGCGACTCAATATCTGTCTATCCTACATTCTCAGTTTCTCAAGTTGTCAAGAACAAGATAATCGACTATACGGTAAGACTCGGCAAGGCCATTGGCATTGTGGGTCTATACAACATCCAGTTCATTGCCGACAGCAACGACGATGTCTATGTGATTGAGGTCAACCCTCGTTCTTCGAGAACCGTGCCGTTCCTCAGCAAGGCAACCGGCTATCAGCTGGCAGACATCGGCACACAGGTTATCCTCGGTCATTCGCTCAAGGAACAGGGATATACCAGCGTATATCCATCAGAGAAGAAACGTTGGTACGTCAAGGCGCCAGCATTCTCTTTCAACAAACTCTCAGGAATGGACGCATACCTCTCGCCAGAGATGAAATCAACCGGTGAGGCCATCGGTTACGACAAATCGCTGACGCGCGCGCTTTACAAGGCATTGCGCTCTTCGGGTATGCACATGACCAACTATGGAACACTGCTCTGCACTATCGCTGATGCCGACAAGGCTCAAGCGCTGCCTCTCATAAAGCGTTTCTACGACCTCGGCTTCAACATCGAGGCAACAGAGGGAACTGCCAACTATCTGAAAGAGCATGGCATTCGCACACGTATTCGTCAGAAACTGACCGAAGGCAACACTGAACTCTTTGACGCTCTCCGTCAAGGACATATCAATTATGTGATAAATACAATAGACATCAACCAAACAAGCACGACACGCGATGGTTACGAAATCCGCCGTTGCGCAGTTGAGAACAATGTGGCATTGTTCTCGTCGCTTGAGACAGTTTCAGTGCTCTTGGATGTGCTTGAGGAGATTACATTGGGCGTAAGCACTATAGATGCTGAATAAAAGCCACAGTATTCCTCAGTTCTCATTGATGCAGAGAAAATAAAGCCACAGTGCCCCTCAGTTCCGCTGAGGGTAATATAACTAACAATAATGACAATAATTGAAAACTCAAAACTGGTTGACAAGGTCTGGCGGATGGTTCTTGGCGGAGGTCACAAGCCTGTGACAGCCCCCGGTCAGTTCGTCAACATCCAGTTGCCAGGCAGATTCCTCCGTCGCCCCATTTCAATATGCGACTGGGATGACGACACCCTGACCATTATCTATAAAGTAGTCGGTGAAGGCACTGAGCAGATGAGCCTCATGTGTGCAGGAACAGAACTTGACGTTCTCGGACCTTTGGGCAATGGATTTAACACGGATATCGAAAGAATGCGTCACCCGCTGGTAGTTGGCGGAGGTGTAGGTGTTCCACCATTATACGGGCTCTGCAAGACATTGGTTGGAAAAGGTTGCATACCAACTGTTGTCATAGGCTTCAACACTGCGTCAGAAGTCATGCTGTATGATGAGTTCAAGGCTTTAGGGATAGATGTATTCGTCACCACAATTGATGGTACAGGTGGCGAGAAAGGCGTAGTCACTGATGCTATGTCACGAAATGCCATTCTTTCAGACTACTTCTATTGCTGCGGTCCCCGTCCAATGATAGAAGCCTTGAAACGCGATACAATGACTGAAGGACAGATTTCGATGGAGGAGCGTATGGGTTGTGGCTTTGGCGCATGTGTAGGCTGCACCATCGAGACAAAAAACGGATTCAGAAGAGTCTGTGCTGACGGACCTGTATTTTTGAAATCAGAGTTGTGAAAAGCCACTGTGCCCCTCTGTTTTGCAGAGAATTATAAAAGCCACTGTGCCCCT
>JAKSNT010000043.1 GCA_024399575.1 Paludibacteraceae bacterium | reverse complement strand
TTTCTTTTTTACAACCAGCAAGCAATGCCAACGACAAAAGGCAAACAAGCATTGCCGGTCTGAATAAGTTGAATTTTTTCATAATATTGGTGATTTTCATTTAATTAATAGAGGTTCTTTTTTATTAGATTTCACCACTCAAACCAGCAGAACCTATTGTCTGACTTGGCGATGCAAGACTTTTGCAGTCTCCGATTAATATTAGAGCGCAAAGGTACAACTTTTTTATCTAATAGAGGCTATAATATTGCAATATTTTGAAATTTTTTTTTGATTGTGTCTTCGCCTGAGAGTATTGCGCATGAAGATAAAATCATACACAAAATAATGTATGGAATTTTGTTTGTAATGTGATTTTTTTGTCGTAAATTTGCAGGTTGAAAATTTTACATTTGGGGGATTCTGCCATTAGGGTAGAATGGTTGTTTGTAACTTATTGAAAATAAAGCATAAATAAAATATGAATAAAGCATTACTGGTGATTTTGGATGGTTGGGGATTTGGCGATGGAAGCGAGGGAGACGTGATTGCGCAGGCAGATACTCCCTATTGGGACAGGCTGCTTGCCACATATCCGCATTCCCAATTGCAGGCGTCGGGCGAAGATGTGGGTCTGCCTGCAGGTCAGATGGGAAACTCGGAAGTTGGGCACCTGAACATTGGAGCAGGCAGGGTGGTATATCAGGACCTGGTGAAAATCAACAAGGCATGTGAGGATATGTCGATCATGCAGAACAAGGCTATCCAGCGTGCAATGCGGTATGCCAAGACGCATGATTGCAAACTGCATTTCATGGGTCTGGTCAGCAACGGTGGCGTTCACAGCGAGATAGAGCATGTCAAGGTCTTGTCGGAGGTCGCCAAGAGAATGGGCATCACCCACCACTATGTGCATTGTTTCACCGACGGACGTGACACTGACCCTCGCAGCGGTATAGATTTTATCGATGAACTGGAACGCTCGATACATCCTAACGGTGGCGAGATTGCTTCGATAATGGGACGTTTCTACGCTATGGACCGTGACAAACACTGGGAGAGAATCAAGATTGCATACGATGCGATGGTTTATGGTTTCGGCAAACCGAGCAACGACCTCCACAACGCTATGGAATCTACGTATTTCAACAACATAACTGACGAGTTCATACAGCCTATCATCCATACAGATTATGATGGTACGCCAGTGGCGAGAATCGAGAATGGGGATGTAGTGATATTTTTCAATTTCCGTAACGACAGGGCTAAGGAAATCACCCGTGTGCTGACTCAGGAGGATATGCCTGCCTGGGCTATGAAAAAACTGGATTTGCAATTTTTCTGCATGACCCCGTATGATGCAAGTTTCGAGGGGCTGAACATCGTGTTCGACAAGGAGAATGTAAAGGATACCCTCGCCGAGACTATTGCAAAGGCAGGTGGAAAACAACTACATATTGCCGAGACTGAGAAATATGCACATGTCACTTTCTTCCTGAACGGAGGACGGGAAAAGGAGTTCGAGAACGAGGACAGGATACTTATAAATTCGCCTCGCGTGAAGACTTACGACATGCAGCCTGAAATGAGCGCATACGATGTGGCAAACGCATTGTCGGCTCAATTGGACAGACAATATTACGACCTCGCAGTGGTGAATTTCGCCAATGGCGACATGGTCGGACATACAGGAAAATATTCTGCGATTGTCAAGGCAGTACAGACAGTTGACGAATGCCTGAAACAAGTGGTCGAGACTGCCAGAAGGAAGGGATACAAGACTATCATCATAGCTGACCATGGCAACTGCGACAATGCGCTCAATAATGACGGCTCTGAAAATACGGCTCATTCGCTCAATCCAGTTCCGTTCATATATGTCGATGACAGCTACGAAGGCAAGGTGTCTGACGGGAAACTGGCAGATGTTGCACCAACGTTGCTGGAGGTAATGGATGTCGAGAAACCTGAGGAAATGACTGGAAATTCTTTATTGGTATGAAAAGGATATTTTTTGTTTTGGGATTAATTATGGTCAATGCCTGGCTGTCCGCTCAGGAGGACTATGTGTTCATGCGTATAGGCGACAGAGACATTATGCGCTCGGAGTTTGATTATATCATGAATAAGAACAAGGCGAGTTATGCAGAAATGCAGAATGGACAGATTCAATCTCCCGAGGATGTGTTTGTTAATTACAAGTTGAAGGTGATTGAGGCTGAAAACAGAGGAATGGACACAACGAAAGCGTTCCTCAGGGAATTCATGCAGTACCGCAAACAGCTGGCTGCACCTTACCTGACGGACGATTCGCTGAACAGACAATTATATATGGAAGCTTACAACCATTTCAAACAGGATTGCGAGGTGAGCCATATATTGATAAAAATAAAGCCTAATGCCTCAGAGGAAGAACGTGCCGAAGCATTGAAACGTGCGCAGAAGGCGAGGCGGAGACTGCTGACTGAGGATTTCGGGAAAGTGGCTGACGAGATGAGCGATGATCCTACAGTGAAGGAAAACCATGGATATCTTGGATATTTCGCTGCGATGCAGACGGTATGGGAGTTCGAAAAGGCAATGTACGATGCGCAAATCGACAGTATTTCAGAGCCTATACTTACGGCATACGGCTATCATGTCATAAAAGTTCATAGCCGTCGTCCATCGTACGGACAGGTGCATGCCGCGCATATTTTCATGGAGGACCATGAGGGAATACACCAGAGAGTCAGAGAACAGACTGAAATCGAGATAAAGGATGTGAAGAGACGTCTCAACCTCGGCGAGGATTTTGCCGCTCTTGCCAAGGAATTCAGCGAGGATCGTGGTTCTGGCTCAAGAGGTGGCGACCTCGGGTGGTTCGGAATCAACAAGATGGTTCCTGAATTTGAAAAAGTGGCTTTCTCGCTGAAAGATGGCGAGATATCCGAACCATTCAAGACACAGTACGGATGGCATATAGTAAAGGTGACCGAGCATAGGGGCGCTGGTACTTTCGAGTCACGAAGAGCAGAAATAGGTAGGGCAATGCAGTATGACTACAGAGTTTCGGCTGCTAAGAAATCGTTTGTTGACAAGAAAATCAAGGAACTCGGATTGACGGTTGATTCTGCAAATACGATGAAGGTCATCAATCTGATGAACCGCATACATCCTACGGATTCAACGTTTGAAGTGGAGAGCGAGAAACTGACAGGTGATGTGATGAGGTTCGGTGAAAACATATATTCGGCAAGCGATTTTGCAAAATTCTGTGTGGCATATTCGATGACCAATCTAAAAGACACAATGTATGGCGACTGGATGACCAGGTTCGTTGAGTTCATAGTTACGGAGGACGAAAATTCGCAACTTGAAAAGAAATACCCTGAGTTCGCAAATCTTATCAGAGAGTATCATGACGGAATATTGGTTTACGATATCTCGAAAGTGGAAATCTGGGATAAGGCGCTTAAGGATACGGCAGGCATTGAAGCTTTCTTCAAAGCAAACAAGTCGAAATATGTATTGGCAAAACCTAAATTCAAAGGTCTTGTCGTGAAATGTATAAACGATTCTGTGATGAAGTCGATCAGGAAGGCTATAGCCAAAATGGACAACGATGAGGCTTTGCAATACATAAACGGATTGAATAGTGATACCGTGAAAGTGGCTGAAGCTATGTCGGGGTTATGGGAAAAAGGGAGAAACGGTATAGTTGACCAACAGGCATTCAAGGATAAGGATGCGACTGTCAAGGAAGACGCAAAGATGCCAGTATCGTTTATCAAAGGTAAGATATTGAAAAAACGTCCTGAGGTCTATACTGACGTCAGAGGCGCAGTGACAACTGATTACCAAAACGAACTGGACGCTGAGTTCATAGAGAGACTCAGGGCAAAATATCCAGTGAACATCATTAAATGACATGAAAAGAAGTTTGTTTATATTGGCAGCTCTGTTGGTTGGTGTGGCAAATGTTGCAGGAGAGACTGATTCGCTGAAACTCAGGGAACAGTCGCTCATTGACGGAGTGGTATGGGTGGTAGGTGACGAGGCAATATTGCGGTCAGACGTAGAGCAGGAGCGAGTTAGGGCAAGGTATGAAGGTGGCAAGACTGACGGTAATGAGTATTGCTCAATACCGGAACAGATAGCTCTCCAGAAACTTTTCATTCATCAGGCGAAGATTGACAGTATTGAGGTAAATACCGGTCAGGTCGAAATGCAGGTGAATGCCCAGATGGCTTTTTATCTTCGTGAAATAGGCAGCAAGGAGAAACTCGAGGAATATTTCAGCAAGACAATAGCTGAGATAAAAGACGAGATGAAACAGGTGTTTGCAGACCAGAGTCTCATGCAGCAGGTGCAGCAGTCGCTTGTGTCAAACATCAATGCTACACCATCAGACATAAAGAAATATTACAACAGGCTGAACGAAGACTCTATTCCAATGATTCCTGCGCAGGTCGAAATTCAGGTGATTACGCTTGAACCTATGATTCCGGAGTCTGCCATAGAGGCGACAAAAGACCGCTTGCGTGATTTTGCAGACAGGGTGAACAGTGGGAAAACTGATTTCTCGATGTTGGCACGACTCTATTCTGATGACGAGGAGTCAGCAAAAAGAGGTGGCGAACTTGGATTTGTAGGAAAGGGTGCATTGGTGCCTGAATTTGCCAATGTTGCCTTTTCGCTTACCGAGCCTGGAAAGGTAAGCCGTATTGTCGAGACAGAATTCGGTTTCCACATAATCCAGCTTATTGAAAAACGCGATGACCGTATCAATTGCCGGCATATTTTGCTCAGACCAAGAGCTACGGCTGAGGATAAGATAGCGTCACTCAAACAGTTGGATTCTATTGCAAACGATATCAGGAAAGGGAAAATACCATTTGAGGTGGCTGCACAGATGTTCTCGTCGGACAAGGATTCGAAACTCAATGGCGGACTTATGGTCAACCCTCAGGATGGTTCGTCGAAATTCGAATACCAGAACCTTCCAAGCGAGATAGCAAAGAAGGTATATGACATGAAGGTTGGCGAAATTTCGGATGCCTTTCCAATGTTTTCCGAGAAATTGAACCATGAGGTCTATGCGATAGTCAAAGTGGTCGGCAAGATACCAAACCACAAGGCAAATGCAAAGGACGATTTCCAGTTGTTGAAGAATATGTGCGAAGGGGAGATGAAACAGACACAGCTGGAAGATTGGATAAAGAATAAGATTCGTGAGACTTACATATATATATCGCCAGAATGGCGCGATTGTGAATATCACTATAGTGAATGGATAAAGTGAGACGCTGGTTTTACATATTGTTCCTGCTGTTGTGTTGCATAAATGTTGCAGCGCAGAAAGAGGCATTGCCAGAAAGGAAGAGACCGAAATTAGGGAACAATATGATAATCAAAGACCTCAGAGTGATGCGACCAGCGTTTTCAACAAATGCTGATCCCTCAAGACGGAAACCCTCGACTATCCGAAGACAGCAAGGTCCGAGACCAGACAGTATCGCTTCGCCAGTGGAAGTGGTGAAAGATACTACAATAAAGATTGATCCTGACAAAACCATAATAAATCTGGAAAGAAGTGACTTGATAAGATTTGATGAGGAACAATTGCCAGACATACAAGTGCTTGAAGGACATGTTGTTTTACGACACGAGGGAGCATTGCTTTATTGCGATTCTGCATACCTGAACCAGCTGACAAATTCGTTTGAGGCATTCGGGCGAATAAAAATGGTGCAGGGCGACACATTGGTGATAACTGCAGGACATCTGAATTACGATGGAAATACCAAGGTGGCGTATCTTTACGAAAAAGTGAAGATGAAAAACCGCAATACCACACTCACCACAGACACAATGACATACGAGAGAGCAAACAATATAGGCTATTACCAATGTGGAGGAGTGCTGAAGGACGAGAAAAACACTCTTGTCTCGCGACATGGGTATTATCATACCGATACAAAAAATGCTGAATTCAAATATGATGTTCACGGTTACAACGAAGATACAAATATTGACAGCGACACATTGACATATAATACTGAGACGAAGATAGCAGGATTGGAGGGCCCGACAATTATCCGAAATCAGGATCATACTGACCCGGATTCGGTAGTTACCATGATTTACAGCGACAAAGGCTGGTATGATACAGACCGGGATTTCGCAGAACTGCTGAACCACTCGACTATCGTGCATGACAAGCATAATTTCCTCAGTGGAGACACTATTTTCTATGATAATGCTAATGGTTTTGGCAAGGCGTTCCACAACATGGAGATGAATGATACCAGTAACAAAATGATAATGGCAGGCCATTTTGGGTTCTATCAGGAGAAAGGCGAGATAATGCTGGTTACCGATTCTGCTGAACTGATAAACTATTCGCAGAAAGATTCGGTATTTGCACATGCCGATACTCTATATTCGTTTGCCGTTGACACTAACAAGGTGGCATTGGCATACCATAACGGGAGGGTTTATAGCCGTGAATACCAAGCTATAAGCGATTCAATAATATTCAATACGATTGATTCTGTAACGCATTTGCTGCAGATACCGATAGTATGGAATGATAAAATGCAAATAACGGGTGACACTATGCGCATATTCCCGAAAGGAGAGAGTATTGATAGAATGGTGGCTATAGGGAACGCCATGGTGATACAACAGGAAGATTCGATACATTACGATCAGATTTCAGGAAAGACAATAACTGGATTTGTGGTTGACGAGCAGTTGGAACATGTGGAAGTTGAAGGGAATGCAGAGTCGATATTCTTCCCGTCTGACGATGGGGAATTGATAGGCTTGAACAGCATGCAGAGCAGTTATATGTATGCTTATTTCAAGGATGGTGATTTGGAAAGAGTGAAGGTGATGCCATCGCCAACGGCAATAATGTATCCGATGGAACATGTGACTGAGGCTATGCTGAAACTGCCTAACTTTACATGGCAGGAGGCGGTGAGGCCAAAAGACAGATATGACATATTCAATAAGCCTAAACGTGCTACACAGGAGGAACTCGATGCGTTGAAAAGAGAAATAAGAGAAAGAGAGAAAGCTGAAAAACGTAAAAAAAGGATGGAAAATGCGACCAATAGCGATACTGAAGAGGAATGAACAGAATGTTTTGGCTGCTGAGGAATGGAGTAGGGCAGTGGCTGCGAAAATGGGGTTTGAAGTGAAATTTGTGGCTGAAAATGAATATTTGGACATCATAGATGACTGGGTGGAACGTGAGGATGCTGCAATGGTGGTTTGCCAAATGGATGATACGAGGAGGTTGCAGCATTATCTTAATGCATTCAGACGACTGAGAGTTCCATACGTTTTCGTTAAAGAGGGGATGTCGTTCGCTATGGGGAAAATAGGGCTGCCGGTAACGAGATACGAAGAGGATAAGGAGAAAGGTCCATTCTGTGGTTCGTTCGCAAGGAACTTTGGCAGCAAAGTGACTATATACAAACCAAAGGATTATGGGACAATGGCCGCGCGAAATATAGAATCCATTGCCGGATTGTTGCAGAAGGAAAGCGTGGAATATGTGATTGAATATGGCAGGAGAAACAGTGATCAAATTGAGACTGAGGCTGCTGACATGGAGAATGATTTTCTGATAATAAGTGCTTCGAGAGACTATGGTTGGGATGACCTGATTTTCGGTCCTAAAGAACGGAAAACAATAAAAAGAGCAAAAACACCCGTAATGGTTATAAATCCAAGAGGAGATTTGTACCCATTATGCAATTAATGGAATAAAGATATGAAAAGATTAGGTTTGATACTGATTTTTGTCAGTCTGTTTGCAGCAGTCTATGCTCAGACATTCAATTACCCCATTGTCAACAGAAACGGCAGGGAGTATTATGAATATACTATTCAAAGAGGTGATGGATTGTATGCCATTGCTTTGAAATTCGGAATAAAACAGGCAGATCTGTATTCTGCCAATCCATCGTTGAAAGAGAATATAAAGGCTGGAGATAAATTGTATATTCCAATTAGGCATCAAATGCAGCGGCAGTCTGAACCACAGACATATCATGTGGTGGAGAAGGGACAGTCGTTAAGCCAGATTTCGAGAATATACAATGTGCCAATGGATACAATACTACGCTATAATCCGAAAATCAGACGTGATATAATCAGGGCGGGGGATACACTTGTGATTTCATATCAAAAAAATATTGTAATCCAACGTGACGACAGCCAGAAGCAGGAGTCCAGTTCGTCGTCTGAATCACCAGAAACAATTGTGGTCGGGAAGGGGCAGACATTATATTCTATTTCAAAAGAATATGGTATAGCGATACATGATATTATCGATTTGAATCCCGAAGTCGAGAACGGATTGAAAGCTGGTATGACATTGCGACTCAAAAAAACCGAAGAACAGCCGAAAAAAGAGGAAAAACTGGTGATTGAACAAAAGGAAGAGCCCGCGTCGCCGTTATCCGAAGTGCAGGAACCTGAGGTCCAGGCAAGCAGCAATGCGTTGAAGGTCGTATATATATTGCCATTAAGCAAGAACGGGAAAGGCGAAGGAATGTTTGTTGAATTCTATAGGGGATCGTTGCTTGCATTGCAAAAGATGAAGGATGAGAATAAGATTCAAAAGGATGTCGAAGTGTGGTGCTTTGATACCAAAGATAATGCGAATACGCTGGATTCTATATTGCGGACTGATGAACTATTGAAGGCGGACGTGATAGTAGGACCCGGATATACGCATGAACTGGCTTCAGTGCTGAGATATGCCAAGATTCACAGCAAGATGATAGTCGTGCCATTCTCATCGAAGATAGACGAGGTCTATTTCCATGACAAACTGTATCAGTTCAACCCTGCCCAGGAATGGTGGTGGGAGACATCACTGAACAAAGAATTGTCGTCACAAAGAATAGATAAGTTCATTATAGGGCGCTGCGGAAAGAGCAATAAAGGCGACCAGTTTGGTAATTACGTGGCAAACGTCATGAGAAAAAGAGGCGTGCCAATTACTGATACATACGTGAACAGCGAGAATATAGATTCTGTGATATTGTCATCGGCAAGTGGCAACACTGTATTGCTCTTGGCAAACAACTCTGGAATTGAAGTTAAGAGAATTGTTGAAAAAATCAGTCAGGAGAACTTCAATGATGTCACGCTATGGGGCTTCGGGAGATGGGGCGCAATGTTGAAGAAGTTCAATAAGACGGTATATGGCTCGTTGTTCTATTATACGAATAATCAGGAATATGAGGATGAGTATCTCGAAACATTCAGATTCAAACCATCATGTGTTGACGTGAGGTATGACCTGCTTGGCTATGACATCACGATGTTTATAGTCAATCGGAAGGGTGAGTATCTGCAATCTGACTTGATGTTCAAAAATATCGGTGGCAGATGGTTGAATACCAGAATATACAAAGTGACATGGAATGGGGTGAACCTGACAGCAGAATGAGAAAGTCAGTATTAATATTGTTTGCGGTACTGTCGGTGATTTCGCTTCGCGGACAGTGTCTGGAGTTGCCTGAACATGCTTTGGGGATAAAAGGCGGAACGACATGGTCGTGGATGAGATTTGATCCGAGCGTATCGCAGCCTGCAATGCCTCTTGGCATCAATGCCGGGATACAATACAGAATGATACTTGAGAAATATTTTGGGCTCTGGTTAGAGTTGAATTACGAGCAGAGGGGGTTCCGTACTGAAGGAATAAAGAGAGAAATGGATTATATTGAATTGCCAATGTTGGCTCATTTCACCTTCGGGAAGAAAATGTTCAGGTTCTATTTCAATCTCGGACCATCTATTGGGGTTATGATTAAAGATCATGGATTGACGGATGGTGAAACACCTGAACATACCCTGCCAGTGAAAAATAAATTTGACTGGGGACTGACTGGCGGAGTTGGATTTGAACTGAATACAATAGCGGGAATTTATACTATAGGAGCGAGATATAATTTTGGATTTGGCAATGTATTTGACGTGATGAGGAGTGACGGGTACATTGTGTCGTCCAATCAGAACATATCGTTATCTTTAGGCTGGATGTGGAAAATAAGGAATTCTAAAGGGAAAAAATATGTTGTTCAATGAAATAATAGTTGGACCAATCAAGAGCAGAAGATTGGGAAGGTCGCTTGGCGTGAATATACTGCACAGAGAAGCAAAGATATGTACATTCAATTGTATCTATTGCGAATGCGGCTTGAATTTTTCAGCTGAAAGCAGGTTGCCAAAGAGGGAGGAAATTAAAGGGGCTCTGAAAAAGAAACTCAGGCAAATGAATGAAAATGGCGAGGAGATAGATGTGATTACTTTTGCCGGGAATGGTGAACCTACTTCACATCCAAAGTTCTATGAAATAGTGATGGATACTATTGCGTTACGTGATATGTATATGCCAAATGCCAAAGTGACTGTGCTCAGCAACGCTACGATGATAGGAATGTCGAAGGTCAGGGAGGCATTGAAGATGGTTGACAATAGTATTTTGAAACTTGATTCGGCAATACAGGAGACAGCTGAACTTATCAATCAGCCTGTTGGAAAATATTCTGTCATGAAGGTTATTGAAGAGATGAAGAAATTCAGCGGTGAATGTGTAGTACAGACAATGTTCCTCAGGGGAACACTGAATGGAAAGACGATTGACAACACAACCGATGAGGAGGTGGAAGCCTGGGTGGCAGCAGTGGCTGAGATTAAGCCGAGACTGGTTCAATTGTATTCAATAGACAGGAAAACTCCGATTGACACTTTGGTGAAGGTTGAGGGGCTTGAATTGGAGACAATAGCACAAAGGATAAAAGATTTGGGAATAGAAACATTTGTAACATACTAATATATATGGAACTGGTAATTTATAATACACTTAGCAGAAAGAAAGAGGTTTTCAAACCAATTCATGAAGGAATGGTTGGAATGTATGTCTGCGGACCAACGGTCTATGGTGACGGACATTTAGGACACGCAAGACCAGCCATTACTTTCGATACGTTATACAGGTATCTCATGCATCTCGGGTATAAAGTCCGTTATGTCCGTAATATAACTGATGTGGGTCACCTTGAGCATGATGCTGACGAGGGTGAAGACAAGATAGCAAAGAAGGCAAGACTTGAGCAGTTGGAACCAATGGAAGTGGTTCAATATTATACGTTGCGTTATCACAAGGCAATGGAAAAACTGAATGTATTGCCACCTTCGATTGAACCGCATGCTTCCGGTCATATCATAGAGCAGATAGAATTTGTAAAAAGAATACTTGATGCAGGTTTTGCATACGAAAGTGAAGGCTCGGTATATTTCGATGTTGAGAAATATAATGCGAAATATCATTATGGGAAACTTTCTGGCAGAAATATTGATGAGCTGCTGGAGAACACCCGCGAACTGGATGGACAATCAGAGAAACGCCGTTCGATAGACTTCGCATTATGGAAAAAGGCAGCACCAGAGCATATCATGCACTGGCCTTCGCCTTGGAGCGAGGGCTTCCCTGGATGGCATCTTGAGTGCTCGACCATGGGTACAAAGTATCTCGGCGAGACGTTCGACATACACGGTGGCGGTATGGACCTGATGTTTCCACATCACGAATGCGAGATAGCACAGAGTGTTGCGGCACTTGGCCACGAGACTGTCAACTACTGGATGCATAACAACATGATAACCATCAATGGTCAGAAGATGGGCAAATCGCTTGGAAATTTCATTACACTTGACGAATTCTTCACTGGAAGTCACAAGCTGCTGACACAGGCTTATTCGCCAATGACAATAAGGTTCTTCATATTGCAGGCACATTATCGTTCGACAGTAGATTTCTCGAACGAGGCATTGCAGGCTTCAGAAAAAGGATTGGCAAGGCTGATGGAGGCTTACGAACGACTTAACCACCTGAAGGCTTCAGCTACCTCCAGCGTTGACGTCAAAGGACTCAGAGATAGATGCGAAGAGGCTATGTGCGATGACTTGAACACACCTATTGTGATTTCACATCTGTTTGATTCGGCAAAAAACATAAATCTTGTTGCTGACGGAAAGGCTACATTGTCGCAAGAGGATATTGATGAGTTGAAGAACACTTGGAAAGTCATGATTGAAGAGGTGCTCGGCTTGAAAAGAGACGAGGGTAACGATTCGACAAACGATGCATATAAACAGGCAATTGACCTTCTGTTGCAGATAAGGTTGCAGGCAAAACAGAATAAGGATTGGGCAACCTCTGACAAGATCCGTGACGAACTGGCTAAACTTGGTTTCATTATCAAGGATAAAAAAGATGGTTTTGAATGGTCGATATGAGTAGAAGAGAGGAACAGCTGAAGGCATTCGGGCGATTGCTTGACATTATGGACGAACTCAGGGAGAAATGCCCCTGGGACAGAAAACAGACTTTCGAGTCGCTCAGATGTAACACGATAGAAGAGGCTTTTGAATTGGCTGACGCTGTCGAGGATATGGATATGAAAGCCATAAAGGAGGAACTTGGTGACGTATTGCTCCATATAGTGTTCTACGCTAAAATGGGTTCTGAGAAAGGAGTTTTCGACATGGAAGACGTTTGCAATGGAATATGCGACAAAATGGTGTTCCGTCATCCTCATATTTATGGTGACATTGTGGCGAAAGATGCCAATGACGTGCTGAACAACTGGGAGAAAATCAAGCAGAAAGAAAAGAAAGATGAGGATAAAGGTGTTCTTGGAGGTGTTCCACGGAGTCTGCCATCATTGATAAAGTCGTATCGCATTCAGGACAAGGCTCGTCATGTGGGGTTTGACTGGCAGAAACGTGAGGATGTATGGCAAAAGGTGAAAGAAGAGATTGCTGAAGTTGAGCAGGAAATGATGAAATGCGATGCCGAAAATGTTGAAAATGAATTTGGAGACTTGATTTTCTCAATTGTAAATGCTGCGAGATTATGGAATGTCAATCCAGACAATGCGCTGGAAAAGACGAACAGAAAATTCATAAACAGGTTCAATTACATTGAGCAGAAAGCAAGGGAGAAAAACCGCAAAATAGACGAAATGACGTTAGAGGAGATGGATGAATTGTGGGAAGAAGCGAAAAAAAAGAAATGATATGAAGAGATTAGTTCTAATTATGGCAATTTCAGCCTATTGGTGTCTGTCGTTTTGCCAGCAAGTTGAGGTGACTCCATACGACGGTGTTTCGCCAAGAAAAGGCAATGTATGTTATGCTTTGCCAAAAACGGAAGTCATCGTAGTGGCAAAAGCCGAGCTTACGATACGTAAACCTGGACCATTCAGACTGTATGCAGAACGTTTTCTGGCTATTGAGGATGCAATACAATCTGAGTCGTACAGATGGAAACTTGTATCGCTTGACATAGAAACACGTGCTGTTGCGGATTTTTCAAAACAATATCTGGTAAAAGTGAACAAAGATGGTTTTGCAGGCAATCTCGCATTTACGCCAATAACTGAAAAAACTCCAATTGCAGAGAGTTCTGACGATACAACAATCGTTTTCCGAATGGATTATCTGGAGGAAGAGGCACTTGTCTCAACTTCTGTTCCGAAGATGGCTGAAAGGGCTGCAAGGCAGATTTATCAGATACGTGAAACAAAAACTGCGCTCATTACAGGTGACAATAGTCATCAGATTGACAGCAAGACGTTGAGAATGATGATTAAACAATTAGACCAAAAAGAGATGGAATTAGTCGCATTGTTTGTCGGAAAAGAAGTTACTTACACCATGTCGAGGGAATATGTATATGTCCCAACTGCCGATGTAGCGCGTATGATAATAGGGAGAATCAGTTTAAGTGATGGTCTTGTCGATGCTGACAATTTGATGGGCAATCCAATATACTTGAATGTGTCTGGAGATTATCTTCATTCAAAAGATGACAAAAAGGATAGCAAAACACGAAACAAGGGATTCTTCTATAATGTGCCGGGAATGGCGACAATTACTGTTACTGACAATAAGAATATAAAATCAGTGAAGAGGATAAAAATGCCACAGTTCGGTTATACAGAATGGCTTAACAATGTCATTAACACAGTGATACTTGATTCGGAAACAGGCGAAATAGTATCCTTTAGTACCGAAAATCGTAAAAAGCATTGAAAGACAATACTATTACTATAAAGAATGCGAGGGTTCACAACCTGAAAGGTGTTGATTTGGAGATTCCGAGAAACAAGTTGATTGTCATCACTGGGGTCTCTGGGTCGGGTAAGTCGTCATTGGCTTTTGACACAATATATGCAGAGGGCGAGCGACGTTACGTAGAGTCGTTGTCGAGTTATGTCAGGCAGTTCCTGGGTAGAATGAATAAACCTGAAGTTGATATGATAAAAGGCATTCCGCCTGCTATTGCCATTCAACAGAAGGTGATTAATAATAATCCGCGTTCTACTGTAGGTACTACTACCGAGATATATGATTATCTGCAGATGCTTTTTGCACGTATCGGCCGGACGTATTCGCCAGTGTCAGGACGTGAGGTGAAACATCATACTACTGATGACGTACTCAATTATATTCTGAGTCTGGATGAAGGTAGCTCAATTTCACTTCTGACTGATATTGAAAGTTCGCTTGAAGTGCTTGTTTCACAAGGGTTCAGTCGTATAATGGTCGGTGATGAGTATGTGAAACTCAGCGAAATGGCAAAAAGAGGTGCAAAGTTGCCTGCCAAGGCAAAGCTTGTCGTGGATCATGTCAGGGTTGACAAAAGCAAGGAGTTAAGCAACAGATTGTACGATTCTATCGAGACTGCTTTTGCTGAAGGTAAGGGTAAACTGCAGGTCCGTTCTGGACAGGAAGTCAGAAACTTTTCCAGGAATTTTGAGGCAGACGGAATTAAATTCACCGAGCCTACAGACAAGATGTTCTCGTTCAACAATCCGCTTGGCGCTTGTCCAATCTGCAATGGATATGGCAGAATTATCGGCATTGACCCAAATCTGGTCATCCCAGACCAGTCACTCAGTATATACGAAGATGCGATATTGCCATGGCGTGGACCTGCAATGGGTTATCCGAAAAAACAACTTATACTGAATGCTGAGAAATTCGGATTTCCTATACATACACCATATTACAGGTTGACGAACGAACAGAAGGAACTGCTTTGGACTGGGAATGAGTATTTCACTGGTTTGAATGATTTCTTTAAGGAAATAGAGTCGCAACAATACAAGATACAATACCGTGTCATGCTCTCTCATTACAGAGGGAAAACGATATGCCCAGCATGTCATGGGACAAGACTGAAAAAAGAGGCATCGTACGTGAAGGTGGGAGGCAAAATGATTACCGAACTGGTGGATTTGCCTATAACGAAATTGCATGAATTTGTTGCTAATCTGTCTCTGACACGAGCAGAACACCAGACGGCAGATAGGATTTTGAAAGAGATTACTTCCCGGTTAGAGTTTTTGGAAAATGTAGGGCTGGAATATTTGACATTGAACAGGCAGAGTAATACATTGTCGGGAGGTGAGAGTCAGAGGATAAACTTAGCAACTTCGTTAGGTTCCGCACTTGTGGGGTCTCTATATGTATTGGATGAACCAAGTATCGGATTGCATCCGCGAGATACGGATAGGTTGATGAAGGTATTGAGACAATTGCAAAAGTTGGGAAACACTGTGATAATAGTTGAGCATGATGAGGAAATCATACGTCAGGCAGATTGGATTGTCGATATGGGTCCATCAGCAGGAATGTATGGTGGGGAAATCGTGGCACAGGGCACTGTCGAAGAAATTGTGAAAGACGAGAAGTCGTTGACGGGAAAGGCACTTCGCGGAGAGTATGATATTAAGAAAAATGTTCTGCCGAGACAACCGTCAAATTGGATCGAAGTTAAAGGAGTGACCCAAAATAATTTGAAAAACATCAATGTCCGTTTTCCATTAGGTTTGCTGACTATAGTTACCGGAGTATCTGGTTCTGGCAAATCATCGTTAGTAAATGACGTATTATATACTGCGTTGGGACGGGCTTTTGATAAAAGTGCAATTGTTAATGCTTCGGTACATTACAGTTCACTGAGTGGGGCATTGAACCTGATTGACGATGTTCAGCTGATTGACCAGAATCCAATAGGTAAATCGTCACGTTCCAACCCTGTGACATATCTGAAGGCATACGATGACATAAGACGTTTGTTTTCCGAACAGCCGTTGGCTAAGCAGATGGAATACACACCTGCGCATTTTTCGTTCAATGTCGATGGCGGTAGATGCCCTGAGTGTCAAGGAGAAGGGACTGTTACTATAGCGATGCAATTTATGGCGGACATAGTTTTGCCATGTGAGGCATGTCACGGAACGAGATTCAAGAGAGAGATATTAGAGGTGAAATATCGTGGCAAGAATATACATGATGTGTTGGAAATGACCATTGATGAGGCGATGGAATTTTTTGAAGAGGATTCTGAATGTTCTTCAATCACGAGAAAACTGAGACCATTACAGGAAGTGGGATTGGGATATATCAAACTTGGGCAAAGTTCGAGCACATTGTCGGGAGGCGAAAGTCAGCGAGTGAAACTGGCTTTCTATCTGTCGCAAAGCAATAAAACTCAACATATCCTGTTTATTTTTGATGAACCGACGACAGGTTTGCATACGGCAGATACTGAAAGATTGCTGTACGCTTTCGACAGGTTGATAGCTTGTGGACATACGGTGATAGTCGTAGAACATAATTTGAATGTCATAAGACAGGCAGATTGGATTATTGACCTCGGTCCAGGCAGCGGTGACAAGGGTGGAAATGTGGTTTATGAAGGTCCGATAAATGGAATATCAGAATGCAAGGAATCTGAGACTGGAAAATACATTTTGAAATCGTACTGATAATCAAATGGATACATAGGAATAAATATTTTGATATTTTTTTTGCAAATTGTTTGGCTGGTAACGAAAAAGGTTGTACCTTTGCAGTCGCAAAACGAAAGGGTTTGCAACATTCTTCCTTAGCTCAGTTGGTTAGAGCATCTGACTGTTAATCAGAGGGTCC
>JAKSNT010000042.1 GCA_024399575.1 Paludibacteraceae bacterium | reverse complement strand
CGATCAAGGCAGACTTCAGCAACATGAGCGGAGAATGGTCGGACATAGTCAACATAGAGCAGTTCAATGTCTATCTGAATGTAGATAATAGATTCCCATTCGACCTTCAGGCAGACATTTCGTTCGCTGACGAAAACGGAAACATTCTTTACACAAGGGAAAACGACATTTTCAAGGCTGCACATACAGACGAAAACGGTTTAAGCATAGAGTCAACGCAGGAGGAACATATACTGACGTTCGAGAATGACGATGTCGCTAAAATATTCAAAGCAAAAATGATTATCATCAAAGCTACAATATCAAGCGAAGATCATCAGATGAACATTAAAACCACTGACAGACTCGATGTCAAGATAAGCGCATACGCAAAAATGAAAGCTAACATCGTATCATTCTTTAAATAACAAGAAAGCCTTATGCAAAAGAAAATAACAACAATCATAATAGCTTTTGCGTGTTGTCTCACACTTTGTGGACAAGGGACCAACACGCTCTATTTCATGGAAGAGGCTACAAGCGAGAGACTGATGCAAAACCCTGCATTTGTGCCTGAATGCAAATCGTATTTCGATTTCATCCTGCTACCACATATTGACCTCAAGGCAGGAGAAAACTTCCTCACGGTAAGCGACATCATACATTCGCAAAACGGCAAGACAGTCAATGCATTCAGCAATGAAAAAACCATTGACAAGCTGTACAAGCAAATGACAAGAAGCACACCAAGAGAGAATTTCAGATTCAGATTGAACATCCTCAACTTCGGTGTACAGGTCAAGCCAAAACACTACTTCATATTTGAAATGAATCTCGTGGCAGACGAATCGCTCTACCTGCCAAAAGGAATGTTCGACCTCCTGCTGCACGGCACACCTGAAGCGAATGCAATAAACAGTTTTAACTTCAAGACATTAGGTGTATATACCGACCTGTATGCAAGTTTAGGATTGGGATATTCTGGATACCTCAGCAAGAAAGTCACATTTGGTGCCAAGGCAAAATTCCTCGCAGGATTGGCAAACATCAGCACTGACATCAAATCTCTTTCGTTGGACGCATCAAGAGAGAACTGGACACTCAACAGCGAGGCTTTCGTCAGAGCAGCAACAGCAGTTCCCATCGAATTCCAGACAACTACAGATGGAAGAATAGACTTCAAACAGAAGATGACTCCGCACTTCGACCAGATAAAGCCAGCAGGCTACGGTGCTGCGATTGACCTTGGTGTCACTTACGAACCTATACCCTACCTGAAACTATCGGCAGCCGTGACCGACCTTGGTATGATCCACTGGACTAAACAGATGAACATAAAAGGGAGCATAAACGGTCAGTACACAATTGATAGAATAATAGAAGACTATAGTTTAGGCGACACTGCAGGCATACAAACCAGCAAACAGATAAAAGAATTTGGAGACAAAATCTCCCAGGATGTAAAAGTCGAGGAGAGCGATGCATACAACACAATGCTCAATGCCAAATTCAATGCCGGCATAGAATACGGCATACTGAAGAACAAGATTTCGTTCGGAATTGTAAATCAACTGACATTCAACAATTATCACGTATATGACGAGGTTACAGTTGCAGTCAATTTCCGTCCGAGCAAATATTTCAAGGCAGCAGTGAGCTATTCCTGTCTGGACGGACGTTTAGGAACTTTAGGACTTGGATTGAACCTGAACCTTGGTGCACTGACCATGTTCATTGCAGCAGACTACATACCAATCACATGGACGAGAGTCACATCCCAGGAGAAGAACTTAAACATGCCATTGCCTGACAGATTTCAAACCTTCAACCTCCAAGCAGGAATGACCTTCAACATACACAGGTTCGCAAGAGACAAAGACAGGGACGGCGTATATGACAAGAACGACCATTGCGAGGACACGGATATGGACATGCTGCGAAGCAAATGCAAGAAGACCAAAGACAAAGACATAGTTGACAGAGACGGATGTCCGTATGACACCGACAACGATGGCGTGGCAGACTGTGCAGATAAATGTCTTGGTACTCCGGAAGGTGCATTAGTTGACGAATGCGGTTGTACTATTGACACCGACAACGACGGAATAGATGACAACAACGACAAATGTCCAGACACACCAGAAGGCGTTGAGGTAGATTCCCAAGGCTGTCCTCTTGATGAAGACAACGATGGAGTGCCTGACTACCTTGACCAATGCAAAAACACTCCAAATGGAGTAGAGGTAGATACGACAGGCTGTCCATACGATACAGACAGAGATGGTGTACCTGATTATCTTGACCAGTGTCCTGAAACGCCAGAAGGAGTTGCCGTAAATGACAAAGGGTGCGCCATGGATGAAGATTTAGACGGTGTGCCTGATTTCAGAGACCAATGCCACGATACTCCAAGAGGAGTAATCGTAGATGAAAACGGATGTCCATTGGACAGAGATGATGACGGGGTACCTGACTATCTCGACCAATGTCCTGATGAACAGGGACCAGCCTCCAACAACGGCTGTCCAGAGCTGACCGAAGTCAGGGAACTGTTCAAGAAAGCAATGACAGGAATACAATTCGAGACAGGGAAAGCAACTATAAAGAAAAGTTCGTACGGCATACTGAACAAGATAGCGGAGATGCTATCGATAGACAATAGTTACAACCTTGAAATAAACGGTCATACCGACAATGTCGGTGACCCTGAGAAGAACCTCAATCTGTCAAGAGAGAGAGCAGAGTCTGTAAGAAATTACCTCATCGGACGGGGTATTGCAGCTGAAAGGCTCAAGTCAGAAGGATATGGAGACACACAGCCAATAGCAGACAATAGCACAAAAAAGGGGAGGGAACAGAACAGAAGGGTTGAATTCAACATTGTATATGAGAAAATAAGCTATCAATAATCTTGAAAAAACATAAGTTCAGATATAATCCAGAGACACTGAGATTCGAGAAAATCGAAATCAGTGCGATGCATGTACTGAAGGTGATATTCACTCATCTGCTTTCAGGTGTGGGATTATCGATAATAGTGCTTATATGCATCTATTCCTTCATGGATTCTCCGAAAGAGAAGAAACTGCAGCAGGATTTGAACTTGATGGAATCCCAGTACAGATTTCTCGTTAAGAGGTTCGACGCAATGAACATGGTACTTACCGACCTCCGTGAACGCGACAACAACCTGTACAGGGTGTTGCTGGAGACTGACACAATGCCAGATGTAATAAAAGATGACAACATATTGCTCAACAAGAAATACGATGAATTCATCGACATGAGTTCGTATGAACTGGTATTTGACGCATCAACCAAGGCAGATTATATAGAGAAGATGGTCTGCCAGCAGTCCGAGTCGTACGACGAACTCGTTGACCTGATGAAAAACCAGGAGAAGAGACTAAGTTGCATACCTGCCATACAGCCTATTCTTAACAAAAACCTCAAACAGGTAGCATCAGGTTTCGGCTGGCGACGTGACCCTATATTCCACACCATGAGGATGCATTCAGGAATAGACTATTCTGCATCAAAAGGGACTCCGATATTCGCCACAGGCGATGGAAAGGTTGTCGAGGCAGGAATGAGACAAGGCTATGGAAATTGCGTAGTCATTGATCACGGCTTTGGATATCAGACACTGTATGCGCACATGCAGAAAATAGATGTCAAGAAGGGACAGAAAGTGACAAGGACACAGAAGATAGGGACAGTGGGAAGCACAGGCAAGAGCACAGGATCTCACTTGCATTACGAAGTGCATTACCGTGGAAAGCCAATGAACCCTGTCAACTACTACTTTCTTGACCTTACGCCAAAAGAGTACGACCAGATGCTACAGACAGCATCAAATGCAGGGAAAATGTTAGATTAACACACAAGAAATAATCTTAATCAGTTTATGACAGAAGTTGAAGAAGCTATACTCGTCCAAAACGAGTTTGAAGCGTTGCTGAAAGATTATGCCAATACGGCACATAAACAGAAAGTCGATATAATAACGAAGGCTTTCGAATTTGCAAAGAAAGCGCACCACGGAGTAAAGAGACGTTCGGGCGAACCATACATTATGCACCCACTTGCCGTAGCACGCATTGTAGTCAACGAGATAGGTCTCGGGTCAACGTCAATATGTGCTGCATTGCTGCATGACGTGGTGGAGGACACAGATTACACTTTAGACGACATCGAAAAAGCATTCAACCCCAAGATAGCATCAATCGTAAACGGGCTGACCAAGATTTCAGGCGGAATATTCGGTGACACGAAATCAGCGCAAGCTGAAAACTTCAGGAAACTCATACTGACAATACCTGAGGACATAAGAGTAATACTTATCAAGATGGCAGACCGTATGCACAACATGCGTACACTCGGATCAATGCCTCCTGCAAAGCAACTGAAGATATGTGGCGAGACATTGTACATTTATGCACCGCTTGCCCAGCGACTCGGTTTCTTCCAGATAAAGACTGAATTCGAAAATCTCTGTTTCAAATATGAACAGCCAGCCATGTACAGGAAACTGGAGACACAGTTGACGCAGGCAAAGCCAATACTCGAAGAGACATGCAGGACGTTTGTGCGACCTATTAGGAAGATACTTGACTCCTATGGGTTGAAATACTCGATAATCGACAGGATAAAATCGCCATACTCAGTATTCCACAAGATGCAGTCAAAAAACTGCACATTCGACGAAATATACGACCTTCTGGCGGTAAGGATAATACTTGACCCACAGCAGCCTGAAAGAGAAAAACCTGATTGCTGGCTCACCTATTCAGCCATCACAAGCATATACAAACCTCACCCAGAAAGGACAAGAGACTGGATAAATACTCCAAAATCAAACGGGTATGAAGCGCTTCACGTCACCGTCATGGGTCCTGGCGGAAACTGGATAGAGGTACAGATACGCTCGACGAGAATGAACGACATTGCGGAACGCGGACTGGCTGCCCACTGGAAATACAAGACAGGCGAACACGAAGAGTCAGACCTTGACCAATGGTTCAAGTCTGTCAAGGAGATGCTTGATTCGTCCGATTTCTCGAATGCTATTGAATTCATGGACAATTTCAAGCTGAACCTCTACAGTTCTGAGATGTTTGTGTTTACGCCAAACGGTGATGTAAAGAAAATGCCTGCCCATTCGACAGCCCTCGACTTTGCATTCATGCTGCATTCTGACCTCGGGTTTCATTGCATAGGAGCAAAAGTTGACCATCGACTCGTACCTGCAGATTATGAACTGCAGAGCGGCGATCAAGTGGAGATACTGACCTCCAACAGCCAGCAGCCTTCTATAGAATGGCTCGACATCTGCAAGACATCAAAGGCAAAAGGTCAACTAAAAACGTATCTCAAGTCTGAAATCAAGGAAAAGACTGACATAGGTCAGCACCGCGTGGAAGGTGTGCTGATGGCGGCTAAACAGCGAATAAACGGAGAGTCACTGCAAATTCTGCTGGATCATTACAACTTCAAGACGAAAGAAGACCTGTATTACAATGTAGGAGCAGACAAGGTTGACATCTCAGACGCACCAAAACTATTTGAGAATCAGAATTCAAACCGACTGATGAAGTTTTGGCGCCTACAGTTCGGCAGCAGCAAGGAGGACGATGCAATACGCAGGACTATTGATCCTAAGAAGGACAAATCAATTGACCTCACAGCCTCGGAGTTCGGAAGGGCATACAAGATAGCCGACTGCTGCAACCCTATACCGGGCGATGATGTTTTAGGCTTTATAGATGAAAACGGTACAGTCATTGTGCACAAGCTCAACTGCCCTGAAGCCGAGAAACTGAAAGCGGCATTTGGCAACAAGATAATAACAGCCAACTGGAAAACGCAGAAGATGCTGTCGTTCAAAGCGACAATCGAAATCAGGGGATTTGACAATCCGGGATTGCTGAAAGAGATTGTACACATCATCAGTGATGACTACAACATCAATATGCGCAAGATAAATTTCGAGACTAACAACAAGATTCTGACAGGAATTATCGAAATGTATGTATATTCGGCAGAAGACACCGAGACATTGTGTCGCAAACTACTGAAATTAGATTCAATAACAGAGGCAAAACGAATAAATTGAAAAAAATATATGAAAAAGATTTGCATATTCATAGCCATTACAGTGGCACTACTGACAGCAGGATGCAAGAGTGGCATAATCAAGCCGAACTGTTCGGGAGCAGCATTTGACCTTCTGTGGATAATCAACGATGACATCTATTTCTCACCTGCAGGGGATTCCATGGAACTCTGCCTGAACGGGGCAGTGCCTTTTCTGCCTCAGCCTGAGCCTCAGTTCAATGTCATCAGGATGAACCATGCCATGTACGATAACCTGCTGCAGACGACAAGGAACATACTGTTCGTTAACGTTGATCCGAACAGATATACTTGCGTAAGGATAAAAATGGCGAAAGATGTCTGGGCGAAAGGTCAGGCAATATGCGTAATAAATGCTCCAGCCGTGGATTCTCTGAAAGAAGCAGTCGTCAGATACGGTGACGGCATAGTAAATTATTTCGTAAAGGCAGAACGAGAACGAATGATGGACTACTACATTTCCAACATCAACCGCGAGGCTTTGTCACGTACCAACGAGATGTTCGGATATGACATAGCAATCCCTACATCTATCAACAGGTTCAAGAAAGGCAAGGACTTCCTATGGATGGCAAATGGCAACCCTGAGGAGGGACAATACGTGATGATATACACAGAACCATATCTCTCCAAGCAGCAACTCACCTGCGAGGCAATACTCGACAGACGTGACTCGGTTGCAAAAGCAAACATACCTGGAGGTCTCAAAGGATCGTACATGACAACCGAACGTCACCACCTCTATCCTGAAAGCCGCGATATCGAACTCAACGGACAATGGGCAAAGGAGACGAGAGGTTTATGGAAAATGAACGGAGATTGCATGGGAGGTCCATTTGTCTCAATAACCACCATAGATACAGCAACCAACAAAATAGTAACTGTCGAAGGATTCGTCTATGCACCGTCCAAGGAGAAACGCAGGTATCTCCGACAGATGGATGCAATGGTATATAGTATAAAAAAACATAACAATTAATATAATGGAACAGAAAATAAAAATCGGAATCACGCAAGGCGACATTAACGGAATAGGATATGAAGTGCTGTTGAAAGCTTTGACTGACCCCCATATCACTGAGGTGTGCACCCCTATCATCTATGGGTCGGCAAAAGCAGCCGCTTATCATAAAAAGACATTTGCTGTCGATTCATATACCATCTCGGTGGCTCGTTCGGCTGACGAGGTGAACCTGAACAAAGTCAATATAATCAACACATCCAATGAAGAACCCAAAGTCGAGTTCGGCACAGCGTCTGAAGAGGCTGGAATGATGGCTTTCACTGCATTGGAAAGAGCAGTTGCCGACCTCAATGCAGGCAAGATAGCTGCCATCGTGACTTGCCCAATCAACAAGGCGACAATACAGAATGATGATTTCAAATTTGCAGGACATACCGAGTATCTCAGCAATCGCTGTGGAGGGACATCGCTCATGATAATGTGCTATGAACACCTCAGAGTTGCTCTTGTGACTAATCACCTGCCTATAACCGATGTTTCGAAAAACATAACAGTCGAAAACATCCTTACAAAGCTCAAAATACTCAACGATTCTCTGAAACGCGATTTTGAAATCATCACGCCACGTATTGCGGTGTTGGGTCTCAACCCACACATTGGCGACAATGGGCTGTTGGGTCACGAAGATACCAAAATCATTGCCCCCGCAGTGAAAAAAGCTAACGAAGAGGGAATTGTCTGTGTAGGTCCTCTGGCTGCTGACGGACTGTTTGGATCAGGGAACTACAAGAAATACGATGCTGTCCTCGCCATGTACCACGACCAGGGGCTCGCTCCTTTCAAGGCTCTCACTATGGAACATGGTGTGAATTTCACTGCAGGACTTGACATCATACGCACATCGCCTTCGCACGGAACAGGTTTCGACATTGCTGGCAAGAACATTGCCACCCCATATTCCATGCGCGACGCAATATACGCAGCAATATCCATAGCTAAAAACCGTAAGAAACATAAGGAAATGTACGCCAATCCGCTGCCTTTCCCTAAAAATGAAGATAAGAAATACGAACGTCCGAAGCCTTTCGACCCTGCCAAGCAAGATGCCATATATGCACTGAAGGCTGCACAGCAGAAAGAACAGCAGGAAGAACAGGCTACGCAGAAATAATGAAACTCCCTGAAGCGACAACCAGCCGTATCATTGATTTTCTGCTCGGAGGAGCGGAAAACAATGGTTTGGTGAGTTATGCAACGGAGAGCGACAGCAAAGTGACAATCGTACCTTCGAGGTTCAGAGATGAACAGTACGAAGTCACTCAGGCTGAATGCGAAATAGAAGGTATTCCGGTATTGTTCGGTGAGGACAGGATAGAGCGTAGAGGCAGCAAGGTGACAGTATATGCCGACATTGTGGCATCAGCCTACTATCTGCTGTCGAGGTACGACGAGTACTTGCACCCTGAGAGAAGAGACGTTCATGGTAGATTCATGGCGAAATACTCATTTTTGGGTAGTAACCATCTATTGATGCGTCCTATAGTCGATGAATATCGCGAATTGCTCTGCAGATGGCTGGATATAGAGGTTCCACGACGCAAAAACAGGATATACCTGACGCACGACGTAGATACCATAACGCACTACAGGAGACCAAGAGGGTTTGTAGGAGGATGTGCAAGAAGCCTGTTCACCAATGGATGGGAAAAGATAGGAGATGTGCTGAAATCACTGAAAGGAGTGGAATATGACCCTGCATATACTTTCCCCTATTTCATGGAGGAAGACCATAGGGTGAAAGACGCACACATAATATATTTCCTGAAAACGGCAAAAACCAATGTCAGGTACGACCTTCCTTTCTACTCACTAAAGTCGAAGGATTATGCGAAACTGACAAATCTCATCCGAGGAAGCGAGATAGGCTATCATTCTGCCTATACATCCTACGACCGTCCATCACAGATGATCAGCCACAATGCTGGGATAGGAGCCGCAGCCCACAGATCGCATTTTCTCAGAATACTGCCGCCAGAGAAGATGCAGTGTTACGTCAATGCTGGCATTACGGACGATTATTCTCTGGCATACGCCGAGACAGTGGGATTCAGGCTCGGGACTACACGTCCTTGCCCTGCCATCAATCCTGCCACAGGCGAAATGATAAACCTGACACTGCACCCTCTGACCATCATGGACTGTACACTATCCGAAGAACACTACATGAATCTCAACAGAGAAGAGGCAACCGAAATATGCAGACAGGCTATCGCGACTGTCAGGAGATATGATGGCGACGTATGCCTGCTGTGGCACAACACTACAATCAACGACCGTGAATACCACAGAGAACTTTACCACGAAGTATTGTCAATGCTATGAAAATAACCATAATATCAGATGCTCCGGCAGCACCGTTATATACACCACGTATCCGTTTCCTGAACAGAGTTCTGCTTGAATCAGGGCATGAAGTCACATGGTTTACGGAACGTTTTGAAGAGATTCCGTCAGACCTGCGTCCCGACAATCTCGTTGAGATAGATTATTACAAGAGTGGCAGCAGGCTGATGAAAGGACTTAAATCGTTCATCTTTGATGACAAGAACCGTTTCTTCGAACGTGAGATTCTGAAAAGTGCGGAGAAGACTGATCTGGTTATATGCTCGACGTTCCTCACCTTCGGGCTGAGGGCTGCAAAGGCATTGGCAAGACGCGACAACGCACGTCTGCATGTTGATTTACGCGACATCGTTGAACAGCATCCCAAGAACATTCTGTCACACCCAATATACAATCTGCCTGTCATCAGTGGCAAATACCGCCACGACAACATCCGCAAACGCAACGATGTCCTCATGGTGGCTGACACAGTATCTGTAGTCTCGAAATATCACCGAGAACTGATGCGGAAGATAAACGGCAATACCTATACTGTATATAACGGATATGACGAGACGATATTCAAGTCAGGCGGACGCAAAGCGAGAAATGGACGTTTCAACATGGTATATCTCGGCAAATGGTACGGCAACGACGTACAAGACGTAAACCCATTGTTCACGGCTCTGCAAGAACTGCACGACATTGACATGAGACTGACGTTCTACACTGCCATCTCCGTACACGAAGGACTGAGGAAAATAATAAAGGAATACTGCATAGAGGATCTTGTCGAAGTCCGGGGATATGTGCCGAACTCCGAAGTGCCGGGAATCTTGCGACAGGCAGACATTGCGATAGTGCTGACCTCACCGAACAACAAAGGCGACCTGTTCACTAAATTCTTCGAGGCTTTGGGATGCCGTGTGCCTGTGCTGTGCACCCCTTCAGACAATGGCGAACTCAGCGAACTGATAACAGCCACCAATGCTGGGAAGGCACTTACCGGACCAGCTGAGATACGTCAATTCATTCGGGGAATGTATGACGGCTGTCAGACGGCAGAACCACATGGCGAAGAGTTCTCGCGGCAGGTACAGACAGCTCGTTGGATGGAAATAATGGGAATAAGGTGATGGAACTTTCGATACTTATACCGACATACAACTACGATTGCCAGCCGCTTGTCGATGAACTGACAAGACAAGCTGAGAAGATAACCGACCTGCAGTACGAGATTATTGTCCTCAACGACAAGTCAACAGTCCCGATACATTGCACAGGCTGCCGACAGATTAACATGGACTATAATGTTGGCAGAGCAAAAGGACGTAACATACTGGCAAGCAAGGCAAAATACAGGTATCTGCTCTTCATCGACAGCGACTCAATGCCTGCCAATGGCAACTACCTCAGCGTATATGCTGACATGGCGTGTGAGGGGTGCGTACTGATGGGGGGAAGGGTGTATGACGACATCTACGACCGCAGTCATGCGCTGCTGCCCAGGTATGGGCAAAGGGAAAGGAACCACGGCACACATATAAGCAAGGCACCATTCGTATCGCCCAACTTCCTGATTGACAGAGAAGTATTCTGCGGATTCAACGAGTCGCTGACAGGCTACGGACATGAAGATACATTGTTCGGTATAGAACTGCACAGACAGGGGACGGAATATAAATGCATTGACAATCCTGTAATACACAGACATATAGAGAGCAACAGCGAGTTTCTGCAAAAGACAAAGACATCTGTCGAGTGTCTGGCAAGGCTTATGGACGAATATCCTGAACTCGGAGAGGTATCTACATTGCTGAAATGGCAAAGGAAAGTCAATCTTAGAGTTTTCCGCTGGACATTACCGCTACTGGAAAAAATCATAGTCAGATGCGGCAGCGTCAAGGCAATGCAACTCTGGAAACTTATATACATTTCTGGGCTATGAAGACTGTATTGATTTGGGTCGGCAAGACCAACGAGCGATACTGGCAAGAAGCCATCGAAGTTTATACACAACGTTTAGGGCATTACACACAGTTCGAAGTAGCAGAGGTGGCAGATATCAAGAACGCCAAGAATATGACCGAGGAGATGCTGAAGCAGAAAGAGGGCGAGGTCATCCTGCGTCTCGTCAACCCTGACGACAGTGTAGTGCTGTTGGATGACAAGGGAATGGAACACACATCTAAAGGTTTCGCCTCTTGGATTGAAAAGCAGAACCAGTCGGGAAAGCGACGATTGGTCTTCGTAATAGGCGGGGCATACGGATTCTCGGACGATGTCTATGCACGGGCAAATGCAGAATTGTCACTGTCAAGGATGACCTACTCCCACCAAATGGTCCGCGTGGTGTTCCTCGAACAGTTGTACCGTGCCTATACAATACTGAACAACGAACCATACCATCATGAATAATATAAAATCAGATATGAATATGACAACATTGGAAGAACAGATCAGGCAATGGTTTGCCGAAGACATAGGCGATGGGGATCACTCTACCCTATCGTGCATTGCCTCAGATGCCATAGGCAGTCAGCAGTTGATAGTAAAACAGCCAGGCATACTGGCAGGAGTCGAGGTTGCAAAGACAGTTTTCAGGATATTCGACTCTGAACTCAAGGTCGAGCAGTTTCTCAACGATGGCGACAGGGTGAAACCTGGCGACATAGCCTTCGTCGTAACCGGCCGCATACAGTCGCTGCTTCAGACCGAGCGCCTGATGCTAAACATAATGCAGCGTATGAGCGGAATAGCCACACGCACAGCTGAATATGTAAAACTGCTCGAAGGCACCAACACTCGTGTACTCGACACTCGCAAGACCACTCCTGGACTCAGGATGCTCGAAAAGATGGCAGTCATGATTGGCGGAGGCACCAACCACAGATTCGGACTCTTCGATATGGTGATGCTCAAGGACAACCACATTGACCATGCAGGAGGCATCGAGGCAGCCATCGACCGTACACGCCGCTATCTGGACGAAAAGGGAAAGAAACTCAAGATTGAAATCGAGGTGCGCAATCTCGACGAACTGCAACGTGTGCTGGCACACGGAGGGGTTGACAGAATCATGCTCGACAACTTCACGCCTGAACTCACACGCGAGGCAGTGAAAATAATCAACCATAGGTACGAGACAGAGTCATCGGGAGGTATAACCAAGGAGACGCTACGCCAGTATGCAGAGTGCGGTGTGGATTATATCTCGGTAGGTGCTCTGACACATTCCGTATCATCGCTCGACCTCTCGTTCAAGGCTGTGAAAAAATAGTCTGCCTAAATGGCACATGGCATATATTTTGAATCTAATATTGGCGAAAAACAACATGTTTAATTCTAAAAACTGATAATATTATGATTAAACCATTAGCTGACAGAGTGCTCATCCAGCCAGCACCTGCCGAGACAAAGACAGTAGGCGGAATCATCATTCCTGATTCTGCAAAGGAGAAACCTCTTCGTGGCACAGTAATAGCAGTAGGCAAGGGAACAAAAGACGAGGAAATGGTCCTCAAGGCAGGCGACCAGGTGCTTTATGGCAAATATTCTGGCACAGAACTGGAATACGAGAACGAAAAATATTTAATAATGCGTCAGTCTGACGTATTGGCAATCCTATAAAAATCAAGAACCATGGCAAAGGAAATTTCATTCGATGTAGATGCTCGCGAAGAGCTCAAGAAAGGTGTTGACCAGTTGGCAAATGCCGTAAAGGTAACCCTCGGTCCTAAGGGACGCAACGTTATTATAGAGAAGAAATATGGTGCTCCTCACATTACTAAAGACGGTGTAACCGTAGCAAAGGAGATAGAACTCGACGAGGCAGCACAGAACCTCGGAGCACAGCTTGTCAAGGAGGTAGCATCGAAGACAGGAGATCAGGCAGGCGACGGCACCACAACAGCAACTATACTCGCACAGTCCATCATAACCGTAGGTCTGAAGAACGTAACAGCAGGAGCCAACCCTATGGATCTCAAACGCGGTATCGACAAGGCAGTTGCACGTGTCGTTGAAAGCATCAAGGCTCAGTCGCACGAGGTAGGTTCCGACTACGACAAGATTGAGCAGGTTGCAACCATCTCAGCCAACAACGACCCAGAGATTGGCAAGCTCATCGCCGATGCAATGAAAAAAGTGTCAAAGGATGGTGTAATCACCATCGAAGAAGCTAAGGGTCGCGACACCACAATCGACGTAGTCGAGGGCATGCAGTTCGACCGTGGCTACATCTCGCCTTATTTCGTAACCAACACCGAGAAGATGGAAGTCGAGATGGAGAAACCATATATCCTAATCCACGACAAGAAGATATCCAACCTCAAGGAACTCCTTCCTGTGCTCGAACCAGCAGTGCAGTCAGGTCGTCCACTGCTCATCATCGCCGAAGACGTTGACTCTGAGGCATTGACCACATTGGTAGTCAATCGTCTGCGTGCACAACTTAAGATATGTGCAGTCAAGGCACCAGGTTTCGGCGACCGCCGCAAGGAGATGTTGCAGGACATCGCAACTCTGACTGGAGGCATCGTGATTTCCGAGGAGCAGGGCATCAAGCTCGAAAGCGCAACTCTCGAAATGCTCGGAACAGCCGAGCGTGTCACTGTGACTAAAGACAACACTGTCATCGTCAACGGTGCAGGCGAGAAACAGGCAATAGCCGACCGTGTAAACCAGATAAAGGCACAGATAGCAAACACCACTTCCGACTACGACCGCGAGAAACTACAGGAACGCCTTGCCAAATTGTCAGGCGGTGTGGCAGTACTCTATGTCGGTGCAGCATCCGAGGTTGAGATGAAGGAAAAGAAGGATCGTGTAGATGATGCCTTGAGTGCAACACGTGCAGCTATCGAAGAGGGTATCGTACCAGGCGGTGGTGTGGCATACATCCGTGCAATCAATGATTTGCAGGGCTTGAAAGGCGAATGCGATGACGAACAGACAGGCATCGACATCATCCGCCGTGCAATTGAAGAGCCTATGCGCCAGATAGTACACAATGCAGGCAAGGAGGGCGCAGTCGTAGTACAGAAAGTCATGGAGGGAAGCGAGGACTTCGGCTACAATGCACGTCTCGACAGATACGAGCAGATGTTTGCAGCAGGTGTCGTTGACCCAGCAAAGGTTTCGCGTATCGCCCTTGAGAATGCAGCATCAATAGCAGGCATGTTCCTCACTACCGAGTGCGTCATAACAGAGAAGAAAGAGGAGAACCCAGCACCAATGCCACCAATGGGCGGCGGAATGGGCGGTATGATGTAATTACCGAAACACATATCAAATGAAAACGAAGTCACTGGGTTATCCCGTGACTTCGTTTTTTTTGATTTCAAATCGGTCATTAGCCCAGAAGGGGCTTCCAGCCCTTAGAATTCTAATGACCGATTTGGATTTATAGAAATAGACTAAAACTTTTGCTTGAATCAGAATTTTATCGTAACTTTGCAAAAAATTTGCGAAGGTCGGCAACACGACTTTTTGCGATGTTGGAAAACGCACAAGGTTATGACACCAGAAGAGAAAGCGAGAGTCAAGATTGCGGGGGATAAAACAAAAGGTGCATTATGGAATATCGGCAATAGAATGTAGATTAGGGAGTTGGGGAAATTGGGTGTCAAAACAAAAGGTGCAAAGTGTGTGCATTTGATGTGCATTGGGGGACTTGGGGAAGTCCTTTTTTTGTGCATTGATGTGAGGTTTCGTGTGAAGGAATGGAGAAAGAGGGTGGATTGGGTGTGGAATTTGATTGAAATAGGGGCTTGTGAGGCTGTTTAAGGGCGTGTTGGATGAGTTGAACCGCCAGCTGAACTGGCGGGCACGAGGGCAGGGTTAAATGGCTTAGAATAAAGATTTAAGCCATATATGAATAGAAGGCTGAGAAGGGGCTGAATTGGAGTGATCGTGCGGTGGATCGTGGGAACCAGCGGCGGAACCGCTGGGCACGGGAGCTGGGGCTTAAATAGGGGTTAAACGGGGGTTAAACGGGGCTTGGAAGGCATTTGAAAGGGGCTTTTCGAGCCCTTTTTTTGTGTCCTGACGGAGGTGGGGAAAAGTGCACTTTTTGATGTGAAAAACACGAATGGGGGGACAAATGGGGGGACAAATGGGGGGACAAAACAGAGGAAAAAAAGGGGTCGAGAAATACCACATAATACAGGTCGGGAAAGCGAGTGGAGGGGGATAATACAAAAATAAAGCGGCAGTTTTTGGGGGTAATACGCAGGGAAAAGGGTTGAGTTGACCCCCATAATACAGTGATTTGATGGTTTTCGGTAGGTGTAAATGGTTAGAATATAGGGAGATAAGGCGAAAAACAGCGAAAAAGGCGGGGAAAGACGGGGTGAGAATCGTTTTCCCGGCGTCGGGAAAACGATTGGATTCAGAACCGCCAGCGGAACTGGCGGGCACGGGGGCGAGGGGAAACGATGACGATAACGATAACGATGACGAATTTAGACCTGCGGCGGAACCGCAGGGCACGGGGGCAGGGCACGGGGCGAGGAGGGCAGGGCACGGGGGCAGGGGGAGGGGTCATTTTCGTGGGGGCAGGAAAATGATGTCAGGGGCGGAGGGAGGCGAGGGTGTCCTGGAGGGTGCGGATGGTCTGGGAGAGGGCGGCGATGGTTGCGGTCTGAGCGGCGATGGTGTCGTCCTTGGAGCGGATTGTGTCGTCTTTTGCCGAAATCAGGTCGATTTTGGCCTGGATCGTGACATCCTTGGCGTTCATCAGGGGGCAGGAGTCGGGGATGCAGGTGGGGAGGTAACCGCCAGCGGAACTGGCGGGCACGGGGGCAAGGGGAAACGATGACGATGACGATGACGAATTTAGACCCGAGGCGGAACCTCGGGGCACGGGGGCGGGGGAACCTGCGGCGGAACCGCAGGGCACGGTGGCCTGGGAGATGGAGGAGTTGGTGACGTTGCCGTGGATGGTCTGAGAGATTGAGGGGTCTGGAGGGGAGTCTTGGCGGAGCATAGGGCCCTCGCCACGCATTAGCCATTCGGCGGAAATTTCCGGGAACTCGCTCAAAAATCTGACGATTGGCTGACAATTTATGTCGCTTTTCATGGCAGAATTGGCAAAATTAGTTGCTGCAATCTCAGTATATTTAGCCAAATCTTTCTTTTTGATGCCTTTTAACTCACAGAACCTCAATATTCTTTCCTTTACTTTCATGTTTTTCTAAAAATAATTAGTTAAACATAGTTCTATCTAAGTTTATTTATGTATCTTTGCAGCGTGAAAAATGAAAACGATTTTCACGGGTGCAAAGATAGGAAAAAAAAGCGAGACGGCAAGAGGGGGATGGGGATTTTTTTCAAGAATTGAGAATTGATAATTGAGAATTGATAATTGAGAATTGAGAATTGAGAATTGACAATATATAATTAAAAAAATAAGATTATGAAAATGGAAAAGGAAGAAATCGCAAGGAGGCTGAAGGAGGCTTCTCGGAAGAATGAGGGGGTCACGATTGTGGTGAGGACTGGGCAGCATGAGACGCTGGAGGTGCCGCTGTCGCGGAGCGGGGTGAGAAGGGATGCGACTGGGGAGTGGTATGAGAATTGGGGACTGGTGGAGAGAGACCCAGCGGCGGAGGGAGAGACCCGGCAGCGGAGGGAGAGACCCGCAAGCGGAACTTGCGGGCACGGTGGCGAGGTATGGAAG
>JAKSNT010000041.1 GCA_024399575.1 Paludibacteraceae bacterium | reverse complement strand
AACGACCACATCAAACCAAAACGTGAGCTCTAATCGTAAAAGCAATAATTAAAGAGAGAGGCATTCATTTTTTTGAATGTCTCTCTCTTGTTATCAGATATATTATCTATAAATGTGTACTCATTTCAGGAGTTTCTTCCAGATATCACCCTCAGGCAGTTCAGCCACAACCGAAACAGGGATTTTCTGTACAGGATGGACAAACTCAACCGAACGTGCATGAAGTGATATTCCACCATCAGGATTTGACCTCGGCGCACCATATTTCAAATCGCCCTTTATAGGACACCCCATTGCTGCCAACTGGCAACGAATCTGATGATGCCTGCCAGTCCTGAGATTGACATTCAGCAATGAGTATCTGTCGCCATAAGCAATGACCTTATAATCAAGTATTGCCTTCTTGGAATTAGGTTTCTCATGGTCGTATGCAAACGACTTGTTCATCTTCTCGTTACGCACAAGATAATGTTCAAGCGTTCCCTCTCCACTCTCAGGCTTTCCGCAGACTATTGCCCAGTATGTTTTCCTTATCTGCGCATGATCGGCAAACAGCCTATTCATTCTTTCCAAAGCCTTTGAGGTTCTGGCAAACACCACCACCCCACTCACAGGACGATCCAACCTGTGCGTGACACCGAGGAAAACCTCGCCAGGTTTATTGTATTTCTCCTTAATATACCGTTTGAGAGTTTCAGACAAAGGCTCATCGCCAGTCTTGTCGCCTTGCACAATCTCACCTACAGCCTTGTTAACTATTATGAGGTGATTGTCTTCGTACAATATCTCCATCACTTTCTGTTTTTCACAGCTTCATAAACTATCACACCCGTTGCGACCGACACATTCAGCGACTGGATCTGCCCAAAGATAGGAATTGAGACCATATCATCTACTATTCTCAGGATATCAGGCGAAATGCCAGTATCTTCTGCCCCCATCACTATTGCCAGAGGTCCATGATAATCCGCCTCAGAATAATCATGTTCAGCCTTTTCAGAAGCAGCGACGACACGGACACCCGATTTCTGAAGAAACGAAACTGCATTATGAATCGACGAAACCCTGCATACAGGTATCACGTTCAATGCGCCTGCCGACGTCTTAACCGCATCAGCGTTTCCAGCCGCAGCCCCTTTGGTCGGAACGACAATTGCGTCAACGCCTGCGCACTCGCATGTCCTCGCTATCGCGCCAAAGTTCCTGACATCAGTAACGCCATCCAACAACACGACGAATGGGTCTCTACCCTGTTCATATATCATCGGAATGATATTCTCAAGATTTTGATACTCAATCGCTGAAGTAAAAGCCACCACACCCTGATGATTTTTCATGGTCAACCTGTTCAACTTCTCTAAAGGGACTTTCTGGAAAGGTATATTGCGTTTCAGCAGCAACGTTGTCAACTCGTGCGCCAACTCTCCACCCATGTCGCGACGAATGAAAATCTTATCCATCTCTTTACCTGCTTCAACCGCTTCAATCGTGGCACGAATGCCAAAAATCATATTCTTTTCTTTCATTTCTAACGTATGTAATTTCGGGTTGCAAAGTTACCAAAAAAAAGCGAAATAGCCACTACATATAAAAAAAATTATTTTTTTTTGTAAATTGCTTGTATATTTCAATTTTTGTATCTACCTTTGCAGCGAATTTTTCTTTATCAAAGACATGGGTTCGCTAATTTTTTTCAGTATAGGCAGTGGCAGCAGCGGCAACTGCTATTATCTGGGAACACGCAACTGGGGCATTCTCATTGACGCAGGCATTCCTGTACGTGCCATCAAGCGTGGATTGCGGCAGCATGGCATTGGTTTTGAAAACATCTGGGGTGTAATCGTCACGCATGACCATACTGACCACATAAAATCAATAGGTGTCATAGGTGAAATACTGCATATCCCGGTATACGTAACCCGCGAGATGCACAACGGCATCAATCACAACTACCGTGTAACAGAAAAGCTCAGCAACAGTGTGCGGTATTATAAGAAAGGCGAGCATTTCCAAATCAACGATTTAGATATTCAGGCTTTCCCTGTATCGCATGATGCTACTGACAGTGTAGGATTTACCATTACATTCAACGACAAGCGTTTCGTGATTGCAACCGACCTCGGTTTCATCGGCAAGGAGGCAGCCGAACACATCAGCCGCGCCAACTTTTTGGTAATCGAAGCGAATTACGATGAAAACATGCTGAAAAACGGTCCGTATCCCTACCCTCTCAAGGAGCGTGTCCGCTCTCACCTCGGGCACATGTGCAATGACCAGACAGCACAATTCATAGCAGCCAACGCCAATGCCGGACTTTCCCACATATTCCTCTGCCATCTCAGCAACGAGAACAACACTCCGCAAATTGCCTACGAGACGGTCCACAATGCACTTCTCGAAAAAGGCATCGAAGTCAAGCTCCTATTACCGCTTCCACGTACAACCGTCACCGACATTTTCCAACTTGAATAAAAAAAACCGGAATACATAAGGCACTCCGGTTTTTCTTCTGATTGCAATCAGACTTATTTCTTCGATTTATATCTTTCGTTCAATAGATTCACCACCTCTTCAGTGATGTCATACTCGTCCGCACAATACAGCACATTGTCGCTCAACGATGAAGTCGTAATAATCAAGTGATATTTCCCATCTTTATTGATAACTGCAATCGCATTGTTTATGCTGTCCCTTACCTCCTGGCTCACTCTTTGCTGTTCCTCAAGCAGTTCCTGAGATTTCTCACTCTCGTAAGCCTCAAGTTCCTGCTGACGCTTCTGCAAACGGGCATACTCATTCTCAGCTCTCTGACGGTTAAGGAAGGCATTGTTTTCCATCTTATTCTGAAAATCAACCATGTCGTTATTCAAAGCTCGTGCACGCTGGCTGAGGTCCAACCTCACATCCTCCTGTTTTGTCATGAGAGCCTCGTTTGCCTCGGTAGCCAGATTGTACTGAGCCAATATCGTATCAACATTGACCACTGCTATTGGCATGACATCGCCATTGGCGATATGAATTTCAGGTTTCTCAGCCTCTTTAGTCTCTTTCTTGCCACAAGCCACGACAGCCACAGCAAGCATAAATAAAAGTAAACTTTTTTTCATATATAATAAATTATTGTCTATCATTACTCCTTTCCCTCGCCTCACGGTCCTGTTCATTGACACATTTTATTCCACGTTTCCTCATTTCCTTGTTGGATCCGATATGAATATCCGGGAATTTGCCGAACCTGCCATTCCTTACGAACAATGGTCTGAATGCCATAGCCACTACAAGAATAAGCAAGATGGCAAACGTCAACCCCAAGGTGATAATCGTGGTTTTCATTTCGGCTGCAAAGATACATAAAAATTGAATATCCACACACTATTTATTTTATAAAAAAACATAAAAAATCAATTTTACCCATTTTTTTGCGCTTTTATGGATTTTTTTTGTTAACTTTGCACCCGAAAAATCATGTAAATATAGTAAATATGGAAATTACAGATCTTGAACCAAAACGTCTGTGGAAACAGTTCTATGACATTTGTCAGATTCCACGTCCTTCCAAAAAGGAAGAGAAAATGATTGCCTTCCTCCAGGACTTCGGCAAGGCACACAACCTCGACACAATGACCGATGCTTGCGGCAATGTGTTGATTCGCAAACCTGCCACTCCTGGCTACGAGAACAAACCATGCGTCATCCTCCAGTCGCACATGGACATGGTGTGCGAGAAGAACAGCGATACGAAACACAATTTCGACACCGACCCAATACAGACATGGATTGACGGCGAATGGGTGAAAGCCAAAGGCACTACCCTCGGTGGTGACGACGGCATAGGTTGCGCAACAGAGCTGGCAATCCTCGCTTCGGACGACCTCAAGCACCCTGCTCTCGAATGTCTTTTCACCCGTGACGAGGAGACAGGTCTCACAGGTGCTTTCGCACTTGACCCTAACCTGCTGAAAGGCGAATTGCTCATCAACCTCGACTCTGAGGACGACGGACAGTTCTTCATCGGCTGTGCAGGTGGCATCGACACCACGGTTACCTTCGATTACATGCAGGAGAAAATGCCAGAAGGTCTCTACTATTTCGAACTGAAAGTCAATGGCCTGAAGGGAGGTCACTCAGGTGGCGACATACATCTCGGCCGTGGCAATGCCAATAAGGTGCTCAACCGAATAATATGGGCTACAATGAAGGCTACCGACCTCCGTATAGCTGAAATTTCAGGTGGCAACCTCCGCAACGCCATTGCCCGCGAGGCACGTGCCGTATGTGCAGTCCCTGCATCATATCGCGACACTCTCGTTGCCGAAGTCAACAAATTCGCTGCTACCGTCAAAGCAGAACTCTCGATAGCCGACCCTGACGTAAATGTCGAAATCAACACAGTTGACCGTCCTGAATACATGATTGACGGTGACACTGCACACCGCCTCATCCAGGCTCTCTACGCATGTCCTCATGGCGTAATCCGCTGGAGCGACGAACTCAAGGGAATCGTTGAGACTTCGACAAACCTTGCCGCAGTCAAGATGATTGAGAACAACCAGATTCTCGTCACCACTTCGCAACGTTCGCTTGTGGATTCCTGCAAGCGCGACATCGCCAACCAGGTTGAAATCGTATTCACCATGGCAGGTGCAAAAGCCACTCACGGCGACGGCTACCCAGGATGGAAACCTAACGCAAGTTCCAAGATTGCCAATGCCCTCGCAGCAACCTACAAGAAACTTTTCAACAAGGAGCCACAGATTCTCGCCATTCACGCAGGTCTCGAATGCGGTCTCTTCCTTGAGAAATACCCTAACCTCGATATGGTTTCAGTAGGTCCTACGATGGTCGGTGTACACTCGCCAGACGAGAAGCTCCACATCCCTGCAGTACAGGATTTCTGGAAACTGATTGTCTATACTCTTGAGAACATCTGATAACTGGATTTACATATAAACAAGGCTGACTTCTGCAGGAAATCAGCCTTGTTTTATTATAATTCACCATCCATTTGTCACATCACATTTCCAACTGGTTGAGATATTTTTTACGATTGAGATATTCCATAATTCCATTTTTGAATTGAGACTGCAAAGATACAATATTTTTTGCATTCTATTGCAAAAACTACGTGAAAATATAAAGTTTTTGCATTCCATTGCAAAAACTTTATACAAAAGATTGAAAATGGCAAGGAAAATGAATTTGACGAGTATGTGTTTTAGGCAATATGCGTTCTGACTCTCGTCAATGAGATATACACAGAGACTGCCGTTCACAGGACTGGAGAAACGCAAGAAAATGTCATCACCATCATGATACTGGTCACGGCCATACTTGTCATGGGTATTGTTTATCAAAGCATACTTGATTTCGGTCTTCTCCTTGGTGTTGTTTCTTGCCTTACCAGAGACATAGACCTTTATGACCCAGAACCCCTTCATGTATGATTCTTCAAGCACTTTCTCCTCAATGGTCTCTATCCATTCACCTCTCAAGGCAGTGCCACCCAAGGCAAACACATCAGCGACAGAAGAAGTTTCCTCTCCATCAAATTCTACTATGAACGTATGTACTGCTGACGCCGCTCACGTCAAGTCCGAATTTTTCTTCAAGAGCCTTTTCCCGTGCTTTCTGGATAGCATTATTTTTCGCCTGTTCAGGTGATTCGTCATGATTGTTCGATGTATATTCGTATATTGCCGAAACTCTTACAATATCTCCGCCATACATCATTGTCACACACGGTCACTTTTGTGGAAATCTGTAATCTTGTGTTACTGAAATCATTGTGTGGTAGTCATCTTCTTTTTCTGAACTTATGAGATTCAGTTTATAGATGACTTTTTTGCCTGGCTTTAATCCCCAGCTTTCCAAAGGATTTGTGATTACGACTATGATTCGGCATTTTCCTTGCCATGCATCGTATAATTCATTGATATCATTGATGCTCAGATTCATTTTCTGGTTGTCAGGGGATAAACCCAAAAGGAATGTTATCGGATAATCGCCTGAAATTTCTCCTTCGCTGATTCTTTTGAATTTGTGAAGACAGTGATCCAACGACTTGGCTGAATCGGAATGCAAAAATGAACTTCCGAAACTCTCCTGACGATAAAATGCCCCAAAAGATTCCCATCCGCAGAAGAACGTAGTGTCATTGCAGATACTGTCATATTCAAGCTCATTGTCATCGAAAGCATGTCGTGGGTATGCAAAATAGTATTTCATTGCCTGACTCATGGCACTGTCGGTCGGTTCGCTCGCAACGACATAAATGTCACGGATGCCTTCGCGTAGGTTTTCCTTTGCAAATTGCAGACATTCCGCCTCAGTCATCACTTTCGGATTTTTAGCATCATGGTGAGACAACGTGTTCAGCATTCGCAAAGGACTGCACGAACAGAGACATACAATTGACAGAACGCAAAGAATTTGTTTCATGTTGTTGATTCTTTAGATTGACAATAATTATTATTTCGTTTTATCCGTAATAAGACTTTCTAATATTGTCATATTACTTATGCAAAAACAAATAGGTCTTTTTGCATAAAATATCCATTAAAACCATACTCGATTTTGACGTTGCAAAGGTACGATTATTTTTTCGTAATTATTGGAGTAAAAGACGCCTCAGTATGATTTTCTCAAATTAATTTTACCCATATATAGCTGTTTCAATGTATTATGATTTTAATATTATATGATTTTCTCAGAAAAATTCTTTTAAATGAATCAATCAGTGAGACCATCAATTGTGATTGGAAAATCCTCAGTCGCCATAAAACTGATAGAATTCCTCATATAATCTGCTTTTCTTCGAAATCCTATACTTAGTGATTTCCCCGAAATCGACTTTTTCAAGACTATCAGAGACAAGTTCAAAAGGCATTGGAACAACATCTATTTTCCCATCGAAATCAATCTGCATGAGTTTTACATTGTTTTTCCTGTCAAGAACAAACGTGGGAAGATAAGACAACTTTCGTGTTATTGCATTAGAATTGCAACAGACGTTTTGCACTATTTTAGTGATACGGTTCCACTTGTCGGAAGACTTAAAACTACAAAAGGCATCTGTACTATCCCTTATTACATACCTTGGCAAAGCCAAATTGTTTTGCACGAAAAAAGAATCCATCTCTTCAAGATAAGCACAATCGGCTGAGATTAGGTAAAAATCAACCTTTGTCGTATCCATTGACTTCCATTTAGGTACTATATCATCTGAAAGTCTTTTTTCGCACAAATCGTCAAAGAAATACTTATTGATAACTACCACCTTATAGTCATGGTTGTCATTAGCCAAAATATCCTTTAACTCTTCGACCGTAACAAATGTCAATTCGGGATACAAATGCGGAGCATCCTTAAATTGCTCTTCAGTTTCATCACCGCCAATGATTTTTACACAACCACATAACAATGATGACAGCAAAGCCAGACAAACAATTAACTTTTTCATAAATCTTTCTCCGAAAGGAACTCAGGAATAAATGATTTCAAATCATTGTTCAGATTCCTTGTTGTCCCAAGTTTCAATGTTTTACTTATGTTAGTACGCCGTTGATAATAATAGTCGCTGGTGATATTGAGGGTAGAACAAATTTCCTCTTTGGTAAACTGCAATAAAATAAGCCATATAATAGCAATATCCGTACTTGTCAGCGAAGCATACTGACTATGTAACTCCGACAGAAATATATTAGCATCACCATAAATCGCCTGTTTATCACATTTCTCCTTGTAGAAATGCATATATTTGTCCAGTAAAGTTGCAAATTTATTTTTGTGATATTCGACACTCTCGGTAAGTATAGTTGTTTTTCTTCTATAACTGACTATGAAAAAAATAGCGGATATTGCAATAACAAGCAAAAGCGAAACCGAAACTATGATGTAATGATATAAACGCATCTCATGCTCATGCTGTTTTTTCTGATTGTCAAGACTTCGTCGTACAAGTCTTGAATAATATATTGAGTTGGCATAGTGCAAATCATGTGACTGCCGTGAGACTTCTACATTCAGAAATTTTGAATAATCATACCTTGCCATGCGTCCTTCTGAGCAACTTAGAATAATATCACGCGACAATAAAACATCATAATCAAGAAAAGCCAATGCAAGATAATAATTGATATGAGGTTTCAATTCTGGTCTGTAGTCCGACAACTGTTCTGCATTAAGCAAATAAGAAAGAGCCGAGTCCCGCAAAGAATGCTTTATACTCACTATACCCAAAATCATATTTGACGCACACGCATTTGAACAATCGTTGTTATGCACAAACACTTGATTCATTATATTTATGGCAGATATATCCACTGAATCAATCTCTCCATCAATAGCCAATTGTGTAGCCTCATTGAGATACTCCTCATACCCAACATCAATCTGCTCCAAGGGAATAAGAGCCAGGATTTCATTAAATAAATCGGCAGAAGCCATTCTGAATTTTTCGCTGTTCCCAATCAATACCAACAAGACAACAAGCATTAAAACGGCACCTTCATATATTCTTTTCTTCATATTTCTATGACTTTATTGCCACATCGCTTAATTAATTTGCAAAGGTACTAAAACATTTCCAATAATACAACATAATATCCACCACAACCATATTTTCTCAATTTAGCAATCAGCCATATCTCTGTAATTCCGATAGTTACAAAAACAGAAAGATGTTATTTTCTAAAATTTTCAAGACTGTATTTATGTGAATAAAGAATGAATTATGCCATCCTCTTTGCGAGGATGGCATAATTCAACCAACTCAATATACATTTACGCCCAGATGAGCAATCCGGCACAAATTATTACTCCGGTAACAATCAAATCGATGATGCAGAATCCCATGATGTCCTTGGCATTCAGTTTGGCAATAGCTAATGCCGGCAAAGCCCAGAATGGCTGAATGAGATTAGTCCAAGCATCACCCCATGCTATCGCTATCCCCGTCAGCCCAGGATCGACACCGAGATTGGCACCTGCCGAGAACATTATCGGTGCCTGAATAGCCCAATGTCCGCCTCCCGAAGGGACAAACATGTTCAGCACTGCCGCACACAGGAACGTCAGCAACGGATATGTCGTTGGATTGGAAATACTTATACATGCATCACTTATTATCTTCCCAAAGCACAATCCCGACTCGCCGACACCAGTAATGATACCCATTATTCCAGCATAGAACGGGAACTGCAACAATATGCCGGCAGCACTCTTTGCCGCTTTGCCGAAAGCACGGACGTATGCCAATGGCGTCCCGTGAAGCAATACTCCCAAGAACAGGAAAAGCAATATCACCGAGTTGATGTCCAATGCCGCCCCACGCACAAATATATGCAACACGAAATACCCAAGCCCAATAACCGAGACAATCCATGTCAGCACCCTGCTCTGTTCCAAATGTTCAGCAGGCGTTGACGGCTTTGCGAACACCTCGTCGCTCTCCTCCTTCAGGAGATTTGCATCCACGACAAAAACCTTGTCGCCTTTCGGGTGCATCAAAGCGTTAACCGCCACTATTGCAACCATTATAACCAGTACCATTATCAGGTTCTGCGGTGCCAGGATGGTAGATGTAACAGGTACGGGCGATGTCAGGACACCATTGGTCGCTTTCGCCAATGCCTCGCCCGGAGTAGCCATAGTCAGAGGTATCGAACCTGACAATCCAGCATGCCATACCACAAAACCACTATATGCCGACGCTATCAGCAAACGATAGTCAACCCCTTTCACCGAGCGTGCAACCTCACGAGCCAGTATCGCACCTACTATCAGTCCGAACCCCCAGTTAAGCCAGCAGGCTACCGCACTGACGCCTGTAACAAAGGCTATTGCGCCAGCAGGTGTCTTGGGAATACGCCCGAGCCACATAATACCCTTCTTTACGACAGGGGCAGCAGCAAGGGTCGCTCCGGTAACAAGTACAAGCGACATCTGCATTGCAAACGCCAGCAGTCCCCACACTCCGTCGCCCCAATGCTCGACGACCTCAAGTGGTGTCTGATGGCATACAGGCATAGCCAATATGCCAGCAAGCAAGGTAAGTATCAGCGCAAAGATAAATGGTTCGGGCAGGTAGCGCTGGACAACCCGCACGCATCCATTGATGATTTTCTGGAACATTATTCTATGATTTTATATTTCTCCCTTGCCTCGTCAGCAGTCACAAGGTTGAAATGCCACCACTCTGAAGTGATTGTCCTAAGTCCCTGGTCAGTCATAACCTTGCGGAGCAGCAACCTATTTTCCAACTCACGCTGCGTTATCCTGCCACGACCGAGCAAATCCTCCTCTTTATCGGTATTTGCCTCCTCACCGAAATAGTCATACTCTGACCCCATAGGCATTGCCTCGCCTGTACAATCCATCAAAGTGACATCAACCGCAGCACCATAATTGTGAAGGCCATTTCTCTTTTCAGGATTCGCGACGTAATAATCCATCTCAGTCCCTTTCACCATATTCCACATCTCCTGCTGTACTGCCAGAGGACGCGCTGCATCGTATATCATCAGGTTGGCATCTGGACGTATTTTCTTCAGTTCACGGTTGGCTGCAACGACCTTTTCAGCCAGTTCGGGCAGCATGAACGCCTTATTCACGTCTCTGTAAAGCACTTTTCCCATGAAATTATAAGGAGTGGCATACACCAGATGGACCTTTATTGTAGAGTCCAGATCGTGTATGTCAACAAGCCCCATGCCACGCATGAGTGTCTCAGACTTGGTATCAGAACTAACTGATTGTACGGAGATTGCATTCTGTTCAGTCTGCTGTGTCTCACCTTTCTGGCACCCCACCAGAAGAATAGCCGCAATGGCTAATAAACATATCCTTTTCATAACATAATTGATTTGCTGCAAAGGTACGATATTTTTCTGATTTTAAGAAGGTGTTTCTGAAAAAAAATTTGTAACTTTGCAGGCTGTATATTATACGTAGTAAAATGGTAAGCAAATTTGATTTTATCGTAGTGGGGAGCGGCATAGCAGGAATGAGTTTTGCCCTTAAAGTGGCAGACCATGGCAAAGTCGCTATCCTGTGCAAAACGACCCTTGACGAGGCAAACACAGCCCTCGCACAGGGCGGAATCTCATCTGTGACAAATCCTGTTCTCGACAATTACGAGAAGCATATCCAGGACACACTGGTCGCAGGAGACGGAATTTGCGACACTAATGCCGTAAACAAAGTGGTGAGAAATGCACCAAAACAAATCGAGCAACTCCTTGAATGGGGCGTGGATTTCGACAAAGCGCCTGACGGTTCGTTCGACCTTCACCGCGAAGGCGGTCATTCCGAGCACAGAATCCTGCACCACAAGGACTCGACAGGTGCCGAAATCCAACAATCGCTGATAAAGCGACTAAAATCGCACCCCAACATAACCATCTTCGAACATCATTTTGCCATAGACATAATCACCCAGCACCACATGGGCGAGATAGTGACTCGCAACACTCCTAACATCGAATGCTATGGAGTCTATGCCCTGAACACCCAGAACAACGTCATCCGCACTTTCCTCGGGAAAATAACGATGCTCGCCACTGGCGGAATAGGCAATGTCTATCCAACGACAACAAACCCTCCAGTAGCCACAGGCGATGGAATAGCGATGGTGCATCGCGCACGCGGTGTCATCCGCGACATGGAGTTTGTGCAGTTCCATCCAACTGCATTCTACCATCCAGGGCTGCACCCTTCGTTCCTGATTACCGAGGCAATGCGCGGCTATGGAGCAGTCCTCCGCACCCTGAAAGGTGACGAGTTCATGCATAAATACGACAAACGCGGATCGCTTGCTCCTCGCGACATCGTGGCACGTGCAATAGACAACGAGATGAAACTCGCAGGAACCGACCATGTCTATCTCGACGTGACCCACAAACCCGCCGAAGAGACCAAGGAGCATTTCCCTATGATTTACGAGAAATGTCTCTCGTACGGCATCGACATCACCAAGGAATACATACCTGTAGTGCCTGCAGCTCACTATCTATGCGGCGGAATTGTGGTAAACGAGAATGCCGAGACCTCAATTGCCCGACTCTATGCTGCAGGTGAATGTTCATGCACAGGGTTACACGGAGCTAACCGTCTTGCATCCAACTCGCTTATTGAAGCCATAGTATATGCCGACGCAGCAGCCGAGCACTCACTCGCCCGCATAAGTTCAATTGCAATCAACGAGAATATCCCCAACTGGGACGATGAAGGAATGCGCCTCCCTGAAGAGATGGTACTCATCACACAATCAATGAAGGAGGTACAGCAGATAATGAGTTCGTACGTCGGAATAGTCCGCTCCAACCTCCGACTGAAACGTGCAAAGAACCGTCTCGAAATTCTGTTCCGTGAAACAGAAAGCCTGTTCGACCGTTCTATCGTCAGTCGTGATATTTGCGAACTACGAAATTGCATATCAGTAGCTTATCTCATCATAAAACAGGCTTCTGCACGCAAGGAGAGCCGCGGACTACACTACACAATCGACTATCCAAACAAAAGCAAAATCGAAAATAAATAATTTAATATGAAACATTTTAAGCTTTACAACAACATCATGGGTTGGCTGGCATTTGCCGTGGCAGCTGCAACCTATCTGATGACAATCGAACCTACCGCCTCATTCTGGGACTGCGGTGAGTTCATAGCATCAGCAAGCAAGCTTGAGGTGGGTCACCCACCTGGAGCACCACTCTTCATCATCACGGCGCGCATCTTCTCTCTCTTCGCCTCAGACCCAACACAGATTGCCGCAATGGTCAACTCGATGTCAGCCATCTGCAGTGCCTTCACAATCCTCTTCCTTTTCTGGACGATCACGCACATTGTCCGCCGCATTCTCACCAGCGACGGCAAGGAACTGACTGTAAGCGAAGGAATAGCCACACTTGGTTCTGGCCTTGTAGGTGCTCTGGCATACACATTCTCTGACACATTCTGGTTCTCGGCAGTCGAAGGCGAGGTATATGGCTACTCTTCGTTCTTCACGGCAATCGTTTTCTGGTGCATCCTGAAATGGGAAGATTCAGATGAATCATACGCCACCCGTTGGGTGATACTCATCTCCTACCTGATGGGACTCAGCATCGGCGTTCACCTGCTGAACCTCCTTGCCATTCCTGCAATCGTGCTGATTTACTATTTCAAGAAATACGATGTCTCGACTAAAGGAGTCATCATAGCGCTCATCACGTCAGTAATCATTTTGGCGGCAGTGCTATATGGCATGATACCAGGCTTCTGCAAAGTTGCTTCATGGTTCGAGCTTCTCTTCGTCAATGGATTGGGATGTCCATTCAACACAGGTCTTGTAATATATCTAATCATCACCGCAGGCATACTTGTCTGGGCAATGTACGAAACTCATACCGAGCGCAGCCAACGCCGTTCGGCAATTTCTTTTGTAGCAGGACTTTCGATGGTCGGCATTCCTTTCCTCGCCGGCAATGGTGTCATGAGCAAGATTCTCGGCATTCTGATTATCGCCGCTGCCTTGGTATTCCTCCTCACCCGTAGCAAAATCACCTACCGAATTTACAATACCATACTGGTTTGCGCCACAGTAATGCTCATAGGCTACTCGTCGTACGCACTGATTATCGTCCGCTCGATGGCAAACACACCAATGGACCAGAACTCGCCAGAAGACGTCTTTGCACTTCAGTCCTACCTGAACCGCGAACAATATGGCGACAACCCTCTGTTCTACGGACCAGTATATTCTGCTCCAGAGATTCTCGATGTCGAAGGTCAGTATTGTGTTCCCCGCCCTAAATACGCCAACGACGTATGGCAGCAGAAGGTCAAGGATACTCCTGACGAGAAAGACAGATACATCAATACCGGCAAACGCCAAGTCGGCTACGAGACAGACTCTCGGTTCAACATGCTGTTCCCTCGTATGTACTCATCACAGCCTCAGCACGTACGCGCATACGAAGAATGGGGCAACATCACAGGCACACGCATTTCGGTTGACCGCTGTGGACGCAACGAGGCACGCGTGAAACCAACCATGGGCGAAAACCTCCGTTTCTTCTTCTCCTACCAATTGCACTTTATGTACTGGCGTTACTTCATGTGGAACTTCTCAGGTCGTCAGAACGACATGCAATGTCATGGAGAGATAGATAAAGGCAACTGGATTTCAGGATTCTCGTTCATTGACGACAGCCGTCTCGGCGACCAGAGCAAATTGCCTGACATCCTCAAGAACAACCGCGGACACAATGTATATTATATGTTGCCATTCCTCCTCGGCCTGCTGGGCATCTGCTGGCAGCTGATGCGCAAGAAAGAGGGTAAGAAACAGTTCTGGGTGGTATTCACCTTGTTCTTCATGACCGGTATCGCAATCGTCATCTATCTGAACCAGACTCCATACCAGCCTCGTGAACGTGACTATGCTTACGCTGGTTCGTTCTACGCATTCTGTATATGGATTGGCTTTGGCGTGATGTTCTTCTACGAGATTTTGAACAGCATTCTCAAAACACAACTCGGCAAGTCCATCATAGCGTTCGTTTTCACAGTAGCTTGCCTTGGTGTCCCTGCTCTCATGGCTTCCGAAAACTGGGACGACCACGACCGTTCTGGACGTACTGTAGCACGCGACTTCGGTCTGAACTACCTGAACTCATGCGACGAACAGGCTATCCTCTTCTCGAACGGTGACAACGACACCTTCCCTCTCTGGTATAACCAGGAGACAGAAGGCAACCGAACGGATGTCCGCGTCTGCAACCTCTCTTACCTCAACACCGACTGGTACATTGACCAGATGAAACGCGAAGCATACGACTCGAAGCCACTCCCTATCAACTGGGAAAAGACTGACTATCAGTCTGGCCGCCTTGACGTATCACGTGTTTCGAACGATCCTCGCCTCAACGGACAGCCTCTCGAACTCAATACCATGCTCCAACTCATCCGCGACCCTCGAATGATTGACGAGACAGGAATTGGAAACGTTCCTTCCTCGACTCTCTATATCCCGCTTGACACAAACGACCTTCTCCGTCGTGGCATAATAACGAAGGAAGAATGTGCCGAAGTACCTGAAGTAATGATGATTGGTCTTCGTGGTTCAATGTCGAAAGCGCAACTTATGCTCCTCGAAATGCTCAACACAGCCAACTGGGAACGTCCAATCTATGTGTGCGCGACTGTCGGTGAAGAGTTCTACCCTATCCTTCAGGAGCACATGGTTCTCGAAGGTCTCGCATACCGCATCGTGCCTACACGGGGACACCGCGACCGCATCAATACAGCCAAGATGTACGACAACATGATGAACAAATTCCAGTTCGGCAACATCAAGGATCCACACACATATATGGACGAACAGCATTGCCGTATGGCACGCACAATGCGAATCATGATGGCACAACTCGCTGAAGCCCTCGCCGATGAAGGCAATAACGACAAGGCACGCCAGGTCATTGACAAGGTTCTCACCGAGATTCCTGTCACCAATGTCCCTGCCGATTATAGCGTAACGCTCCTCGCAAACGTCCTCTGGAAGATTGGCGATGTCCAGAAGGCACACGAGTTGAACGACCTCGTACTCAACGATTGTCTGCAACGCATTGAATGGAACATGAGCATTCCGATGTCGTTACGCAAGTACGTCTCGACCGAGATGTCAGTACGTCAGAACTTCGGTCTCATCAATAACATCATGATTTCTGCCCGCAACAACAACGACACCGAATATTTCAACAAACTCCAGCCATACTTCGACAAGTATATTCCATACATCGAAGCAATGGAACGTGCAGAACAGTAAACAAACTTAACTCAATAAAAAAGGCTGTCCGATTGTTGGACAGCCTTTTTTATTGATGTATAATATAGTCTTATTTCACAACGACCTTCTGTATTCCTTTGTTGCCACGCACGAAATAGACACCAGCAATTGGCAACTCAACTTCATTTGCCTTTCCGCTGTATATCATCTGTCCGCCAGCATTGAAAACTGTATAAGCGTCTTCAATCTCGCCGTCAACATACATCGTCAAACCTTTTGTATAGATATTCATGGCATTTTCAGTCACCTGTTCGAGTGCTGTTGCAATACCTGAATAGTTCAGAGTGAATGTTGAGCCGTGTTTAGAAGTCAATGTGCCGCTGACCGAAATATTCGTTCCATCGTATGTAAGGTCGAAACTACCTGCCGTTATAAAGTAAATTTCACTCATTGTACCAGTAGCCCCGTCCACATAATAGACATAGGAAGGCATCGGCATGTCTTTATAATAATCATAGCCGGCACTATACCAGAAAGTTCCGTCGCGCTCGTCCATTGGTTCAGCTCCACACTCATAATGACCATTCAATCCACTCTGAGATGCCGGATAGCATATCATCTGTCCTATGTACCCAGTTGCATCCTTGACTGTCAATATGAATTCATCTTCATAGTTTTTGATTCCGGCTTGATAATTCAGAGTTATGTTTTTCTGCTCATATCCCTCGTATGCATATACACTGGCATTTTCAATCTGGATTGCCGAAGGCGAGCTGAATTCGAACATACCTACACTGCCGAAATCAAAAGTAATAGAAGTACCCTGGGCATAAGATATCGTCGCACTTCCTGATGATACCAAAGTTGTAGCACCCTGAACGCCACCTGACACAGCAATTACATACGTTCCAGCATAATACGTACCAGCAGGATACCCATAAGCAATTCCTTCGTCATATCCAGCCAGCAAAGTCTGTGGAGCACTGTCAACCGCAACGTTATAGGTTCCGGCTACTGGAGCATAATTGGCATCAACAGATTGTGCTATGAAATCTGCCACAACTATATACCCATTTCCTGAGAATCCACTGTTCTGGTTATACGACAACCCTTCCGACAAGAAGTACAACATCACCTCGCGACCTGTGTTCTGCGCAAAAAGGTAATCCTGGTCATAGAAAAGACCTTGAAAATAATTCAATTGTACAGCCTGACCTGCGGCAACAGGATTGTAATTGCCACCGTCAACGTTTTTGGCAAAACTGACCGAAGATTTCATAATCGGACTTTTTGTCAAATTGGCAAAGTTGTTTACCTGTCCTACTGCAAATGATGCGAAACACACCATTGCAACAATAAATAATGTAAATTTCCTCATATAATATTATTATTTAATAGATTGTCACCTGATGCTATAAAAGAACTTCAGATATGGATCAGTCTTCAACGGATGGCCTGCTGCTGTATATTTTATCAGATAGGTCACTCCTGCAG
>JAKSNT010000040.1 GCA_024399575.1 Paludibacteraceae bacterium | reverse complement strand
AATTAGTACAGCCATATCGCATATATTTCCTCATGTGTTCGTAAATCGCCAAATTCCCAGAACGAAGAGATATAAGCTAAATGTATGTATATTCTATTTCAGGCTACAAAGGTAAGACAAATATTTCATGCAGCCAAATTTTAAAGAAAAAAAGTTTAACTATTATTATTTCCAACATTTCAAATCATTAAAAAAGCAAGCATTCATCCTCTTAAACCTTTGTGTCTTGTTAAATAAATAGCCAAATTCCCAAAACTGGAAAAAGAGGACAAATGCTTGTGTTTATATATATAGACCGAAAAAGCAACAAAATCTATCCTGACGGAAGAAAAAAAGTTTCTTCAATCTATCATCACAAAACATGCCCAGAGGTTAGGCGACTCAGGATATTGCCCGATGATGAAGCTGCGTGCCTCACGGAAAGCACGATGTCTGTCCCAACCTGTAGCGACAAGGCGTTCGTAGAACTTTGCCATAAATCGCCTTGTCACCTTGTCGTCAATATTCCATAAGGTCATTACAAGCGTACGCACACCTGCCTGCTTGAAAGCACGCTGAAGTCCATAGAGTCCTTCAGGTGTTGAATTACCGACTCCTGACTGACATGCAGAGATGACAACAAGCGATGTAGAGGAGAGGTCAAGTTGCGAAATCTCGTTAGCCGAAATATTCGAACCAGACATAATCAATCCGCTGAGCATCATAGCGTCTGTATATCCTTTGAGGAGATCGACCTCCTGAGCCTCGCCTGGTGTGAAATAGTAGCCATGGGTGGCTATATGAATAATCTGTGGAGCCTTGTGCGAAAGAGCAGAGAGCGAAGCGATTGTACCATCGGCACCTGACAGCAACGTCAGTTCAGCACCACCAGCCTCAGCAATGGCTGCTATATCGTTCACCTCGTCGGCAGTCCCCGGCAGATACTCGTAATTGTTGTCGAAAAGAGTAGTGTCGTAGGTGAGCCCTCCATAAAGCTGAATATTCAATGGACGGGACATCTGCTGGTCAAACCTCGGCAGTTCGCGTCCGGACGAGAGACGGAAAAAACCATTACGCTTTGAGAGCAACTGCCCATTGTCTGCCTTGAACGACTCAAGCGACACCTGATGAAGAACGCCGGAAGGAACATAATAGACATCATACCCCTTTGGCACATACTGAGCTATCTTATCCCATATAAGCCTTCGCGCCACATCGTTATGCTCTGGTGAATATAGCGAACTGACCCTCTGACCGTCTAATATTGAATCAAATTCGTTTTCGGTAAATAGCTGCAAGAGCAGGGGATACTTCCTTTTCGGATCAACCACAAAGGCGAGATACACCTGTTGCTTGTCAGAAGGACGATGATAATCGAAAAACTCCACGAGAAGAGAACGTCGTGGAAGAGACTTGACGATGTCGGAATGCTTCAGTTCGAGAAAATCGGCATGTGCACCGTACGAAGGGATGAGGACCGTCAGACGCTGTTCTGCAGTGATTAAGCTATCTTTCAGGTTGGCAATCACATCAACGTTCTTTTCATTCTTCTGCATCATCTTCAACTGCGATTTCATGGCCTTCACGCTTTCATGGAGCTTACTTGCCTCGCTGCTGCCACTGCTCTTCACTAATTTGTCAATAGAGAGTGAGGACTCAAGCAGCAATGAACGAGAGAAGAGAAGTGATTCGTAAGCAGCAAGCGTCAACGGACTTGATGTTTCGCCTGCATTGACAGCTATGGAAGAGATGTTGAACAGACGGTTTGATACATCTGGCCAATAAGCGGAAAAGTCGGTTGACGAGACTGCCTGTATATTATCATGAACAACATCCCTCAGAATCTGAGACGACAATATGGCATATTCCGATGCCCGGGCATAATCGTGCGTAAGACCGAGAACCTTGCTGAAGTTGTAGAGGTCACGGCTGTAGTCCCCGCTATGTTCGCCATATTTCTGGCGGGAAAGGTCGATGACTGCATCATAATAGCGCACACACTCATCAAAACGCTGTTCCCTGTAACTGACAATTGTTTTCGCCTGACGTATAGTCAGGATATCTTCGAGAGTCTTATCCTCAGAAAGCATTATTGTAGAATCGGACCACTCAAGTATCTCTATCGCCTTTCTATACTGACCCACACGCTGTAAAGCAATCGCTGTTGCCGTACCAAAGGCAGACGATATAGCTGGATTTTCGTACTTATAAGCACAATACATTGTACTGTCAGCATATAGCACAGTGTTGACAGTATCGTTTATGAGGCTATAGATATCCGACAGATAGACATACTGCATGGCAAGCGAGACATCAGTGACTTTCGGGGTGTTTCGACGATAGTTGAGGTAACGCAACCCATATTCTATCGCCTCTCCATAACGTTTCTGTTTGCGACGAAGGTCACGCATCAATATGTCAATCTGCCCATTACAGTACAAACGTTCCTCTTCCGAAAGTTGCGAAAACAGTGGTCGGTGACGCATGAGACAATGCTCAGCCTGATCAAAATCCTTATAGAAATCCATCGCCTCACGGCAATCTTTAACATCATACTCGAAAACAGTCATCACATCTGTTATTCCCTCCTGCAACGAGTCTATGAGCAATGCAATACGAGTTCTGCTCTGCACGTCGTTTAGATAATAGTAGAAACGTCTCTCAGCACGCAGGATTGAGAGCGCAAGTATCGTGTCATGGTTTGAGATGGCAAGCGATTCTGCCTCAGAAAACAAAATCTTCGCACTGTCGTTCACGTTAAGTTCTGACAATAGCCAAGCCATTTCACTCAGACAACTTGCAACGTCTGTCTTCATGCCACACTCTGAATAACAATCCCTTGCAGCAGAAAACGTCTCGTAAGACTTCCTGAAATTATAAAGTTCATCATATTTCCTGGCTTTAGCAAACAGACTGTCGCATGGTTCATCCTGCGAAAACGCCACAACTGTCATCATTATAGACAACAGAACGAGTGAAATTCTTTTCATGACATTATTGTTTTGAAAGTATTTTAACTATGTCGAGATGCGACGTATCGCCACTGACCATTATATTCTGGTCTGTATCTTGCGCTTTGTGGCGATTGACAATCCTTTGTATTTCAGCAAAGAAACGAGCATTACTCCATCCATTTGCATAACGTATGGCTGTACAGACAGCATACGACAGAAGCCCCATGTCCGGATTGCGCATCTCTGAATTCAACTGGTCGTCACGACATGCGCTGACAAGTATCCATGGATGTGCGTCGTTGCCCTGCGCAGCAGATTTTACATCTCGGAAAAACGGAAGACTTGTTCCCCTGTGTTTAGCCTCTCCACGAGTGGAAGTGCCACTGTGACAGGCATCAACCACCACAACAATACCTCCACTTTGTTTTACTTTTGCCTGAATTGCATCAAGCAGTATCCCCACCTCATCGTCAACAAGATGCTTCTCTCCCCTATCATTGGCATTAGGTTTGCGGTAGGCGTCGTAAGGTATCCAACTCTCATCCCTTGCGTCTTGCTCGTCAGAATTACGGTCTATCATCTGCTGTCCATGACCCGAGAAATGAATATAGACAATGTCGCCTTCAGACGACTGGAGTGCCAACGACTGCAAAGCCTCGACAATAGCAGCCTTGGTTGCAGCAGAATTCTTGAGCGTTACGACTTTGTCGAAACCTGCATTCTGCAACATACAGGTAATACTGTCTGCATCAACATCTCCGTGAATGGTCTGCCAGCCAGTCTCTTTGGGATATTTCCCTATACCAACGACCAACGCACGACGTTTCTGAGAATACAAATTCACAGACAAAAACAACATAAAGAACAAGAGCATTCTTCGCATAGCAATCATATAGAATCTGTTCTGTAAACAGTCATTGAATCAAGATGTGCATCAAACAACGTGTCATTACCACGGAACACTGGAGTATCATCTGGCTGAGTGATATGATTGTCAGAAGGCATGAAAATCAAAGATAACGACACTATCAAAGCTATGCAGCAGGCAGCACCAACTGAAATCCAGACAAGCCTGTTCCGCCTCAATATTTTGCCCGCCTGAGGTTTGCTGAGTGCTTCATTGTTTATCTGCATCTGAAGTTTCACATACTCATCAATGAGCAACTGCAACTCTGTATCTTCATCCAGCAGACGGTCAACCTCTGCAATTTCCCCTTCGTTCAAAGAACCATCAAGATACATTTCCAGTTTCTCGCGTGATATTCTTGAAAAAAGTTTTTCGTTCATTTCCTAAACTCCTTATTATAGACCTGTGTATATTGCAGTTTCGCACGTCGGTGCATATTGAAAAACCTATCCATCCCTACACCAAGAGCCTCTGCGGTATCATGCAACGTCATTCCGTCAACATAAACCATGCGAATCAACTCGCTATACTGTCGGTTAGGCATCATTGACAACAAAACACTGACGTCTTTCAGGTCAAGCGAGGCAATATTCTGCATCAACTCAGGTTCCGGATTGAGATTAAACTTTGCATAGTCAGACAATGCCTCCTTGCGTCTCTCCTTCATCGAATAACGGTCAAAGCAGAAAATCAAAGCGATCTTGCCAATCCAATTCTTGAAAAGACATTCGTATGCAAATCCGTCGATCTTGCGACTGCCGACTGACTGCCGCTCTGCCATCAGGTCAGCATAGAAATCGTTGATAAACTCAACAGGCGTCTGGCAATCAGTGAAATATCCATTGAATAGTTTCATGAAAATAGGTGCAGCCATACCATAAAAGAACTCAATAGTCTCACACTCCTTCCTATCCTTGATTTTCGGCACAAGCTGAGCATCAGACATATTGACAATATGAGGAAATGGTACAGGTATTTTCATATAGTGAAAACCATATTAAATTACTGCCGCAAAGGTAACTATTTTTTTTGAAACAAGCAAAAGAATGATTAACTTTTTTTATCAGATATAAAACTCTATCTCCTTTCTGTCGCCATAGAGGTACTCCAACTCGCTTTTATGATACAGGAATCCCTCATCCTCGAAACTCCATGCCCCTTCAGGACAACCCTTGACGCAGGCACAGCATTTAATGCAGATTCCAGTAACCTCCATAGTATTTTTATCTATTGACCCCATGGGACACGCCTTGACACACCTGCCACATCCGACGCACCTGTCAGCATTGAATACCGGTTTGACCTTCAATATGTTGATTGGGTTCTTCTCTCTGTCTCTCGGCTGGAAATATGATTTCAATTCACTGTCTGCCCGGAATATCTCAGGCTCTGAATCATCAATCTTAGCAACGACATTGCGTCCAAAATCCACTGCTTTCGTTAAATCTTCAGAATCAGGTCTTCCGGCACCTAATATTCTTGAAAATGAGTGTTCTGCAGGGAAAGCCGCTCCACCTATCACCCTGAATTCCCTCTCCTTCAGCAATCTCGCCAACTCCAACAGCGAATCGTCGTAAGCCCTGTTGCCGTATGTCACTGCCGCCACAGCCCTTGCTCCATTGCCTACAATATTGCCAAATGATTTCAGCAACACGTTCGGCACACGTCCTGCTATAGTCGGAACACCAAACACCACATAGTCTTCACGCTGGAAAGCATGTCCCATAGCACGTGTAGCAGGTTCAGTCCAATTTATCTCCTCAAATTCGGAACTTATACCTCCCGCTATGGCTTTCACTACTTTTTTCGTGTTTCCCGTTCCACTGAAATAGATGCTGTATGTCTTCATAATCTTGTATTGAACTCTTGCCAGAAATTTGGCGTACAATCTTCCTCCCTCAATTCGCTGACATTGAAGAATCGTCCGCCATCCAGTTCCTCGTTGCTCGGATTCACTTCCCCATCCCAAATTGCCTTATAGACATATACCAACTCCCTTTCCACCTTGCTTTCAAACACATATCTTGTCACGAACTGCACTTCCACATCATGTACGTCTATTCCAAGCTCCTCATTCACCTCTCGACACAGAGCCTCGTCAATTGTCTCGCCATACCCCACATGTCCGCCACATGCAGTATCCCATTTTCCAGGCTGTATGGGCTTCCAGAGAGGTCGTTTCTGTAGATATATCTCACCTTTGCCGTTGAAAAGCTGAAGGTGCACGACAGGATGCAGCTGCTTGCTTCCGTCGTGTGCCTCACGTCTCGTCATCTTGCCCACTGTTTCCCCACCTGCATCAACAACAGGCAACAACTCGTCTTGATTGTCCATATCGCTAACTGTTACATAATTTCCGGAACTCGCAATACTCACACGTCCTGTCCTGTTCGTTCTCTTTAAAACCCTCTGTCTCACTTCGTTTTTCGAAATGTCCTGACTCCATTCTATTCTTTATCTCACCTATTATGTGTTCCATCCCTTTTTCGAATTCTGCAGACACTTCGTCATAACTCTCAATCTCCATCCATTTCCTGTCCTCCTTCCGTTTCATCAGTTCGTACGTCTTGTACAGGATTGGCTTGAACGTCTTTCCCTCATAAATTTTCATCTCTTTCAGTGCAAGACAATACATCAGCACCTGCATCACCTCATTATCTTCAAGTTTTGCGCCCCCTATCCTGAACATTCTTTCGACATCCATCTTCTCTGTCCCCCTCGAAGTCTTGTAATCTATCACAACCACCTCGTCACCACTCGTATCTATTCTGTCTATCTTGCCTACAATCTTCATCCCGAACAAGTCCAACTTGAATTTTCTTTCGCATGCCTCCACACGGAACGGAGCTCTCTCGTTCTCGTCATACCGAATTATGGCTTTTGCCATCTTGTCCACTGCATCGTGGGCTATGATATCGACACCTCTCTCCTCGTATTCCCTATGCATAACATCCTTATAGACCTTACAGAATGCTGCGTCAGGCTCCTTTAGCCCACCATTCGTATAATATTCCTGCATCACGCCATGCAACAAATCACCGAACTTGTTGGCTTTCATTCCTTCGTCAATCTCCTCGTCGCTCTGCAATCCCATCAGCGTACCGTAAAAGAATTTCAACGGACAGTTTATGAAATCCTTCAACGATGATGGCGAAATATGGTCAAGCGTCTTCCACATCTTCTTCCCAGGTCTGTAAGGTTCCATATCAGCACACCGACCGAATTCAGCCACACTGGCATTACGCACTTCCACCTCCTTTCCGTACAGATATTTCATCTGCAACAGAAACCTTGACGGCTCGTTCTTCGACATCTCGCCAGTTGACATGTTGTAAATCATATCCAGTCTTCCGCACCTGTCCATCATTCTGTAGAAATTGTACGCATAGATGAAGTTGGTTATCTCGTGCGTAGGCAAACCGAAAGGTTTGCGCATGTTGTAAGGCACTATCGAATTGTCGCTCACTCCACACCCAGGAACGAACTGGTCGTTGAACCCGACAAATATCACGTTTTCGAAGTCAAGCAGGCGGCATTCCAACAGTCCCATCACCTGCAAGCCCTTCAACGGTTCACCCTTGAACTGCACCTTCATGTTTCTCGTCATCTTCCTGACAATTGATGCTATTTCACCTTTATCTATCTGGACCCCCGTCTCTTCAGTATAGGTCTTGAGCAACGTGAGTCTCCTGCGGTATTCCCTGACATACTCAAATTGCAACTGGTCATCGCATGTCGATGCCTCTATTCTGTCACATACCCCCATGAGATACCCGAATATGTCAGCAGTTGGCTGGAACAGACTTTCGTCAACTTCGCACAGGTCGTTCACATCAACCCTGATGGCGTTGTCATGCATCATACGGATGACCATATCGCTCGCCTTACCGGCATTGCATATATGACCTACGTATGGATGCAACAGCACCTCCATCAGAGGTTTATGATATATTGTGGTTCTGGTCTTCTCATATCGCATTGTCGTCTGCATAAAGATGAGAGCATTGACCAATGTGGCTATCGGTGTGTTGCGGAGAGGATAGCCCATAGTGACGTTAATATGCTCAATTTCACCAGGCAATGCAGCAAGGGTATCCGTAAGCAATGACTCGTCAGCCAGCACTATAGCAGTATTGCGTTCAATCTCGCCTGCCGAACTCGCTTTTATCAGTTCTCCGACTATCTCGCCTGCCCTCGCTGCCTGTTCAGCAGCCGTCATGACAGGGTGTTCGGTCATTTTATCCGGAATTTTGAACCCGAAATCCGAAATTCTCTGTCTGTAGTTCGAAAACGAGCCCTCTCGCTCCACCTTTCCATAGTCGAAGATCATCCTGCCCATCCCCTCTCGTTCGAATTTATGTATGAAAGTCTCTTCGGTGGCAGTAAGCACATTGAATCCAACGAATACCGCCTTGTGTTTAGCTACATCTTCGTCTTTCATTCCGCACACTTCCCTGTATATCAATCCTTCATACCCCACTCCGACACTTTTCAACTGTTCTGTGAACCGATCGTACAGTTCACCCATCTTCTGCCATGTCTGGATAAAGTTTTCGCGGAATTTCAATGACCCATTGCAGTTTGTCCCGACGTTTATCAGTCGCTCGACAGCCTCACGCTGCTCGTCGCTAAGTTCTATGTCTGCCCTGAGCTGGTTTATGTCGCTGATATTGTCATAAAGCCTATGGATATCCACAAGATACTTGTCCTCCTCATCGAAATCGTGCAGAATCTTCTCACCGAACTCCACGAAATTCTTGAGGCTCTCGTTTCTGTCAAACACCTTGTTGTAGGTGCTGTACAGATACAGGAGCAACTCTGTCTCGTCTGCCTTCCTGAGTTTCGAGAACGATTCGACATATCCATTTATGTCATATACCTTAGGCAAAACAATCGTTCTTCCCCTTCCCACTACCCTCGCCAGTTCCTTGAGGAAGAACAGACCTGCCCTCCTGTTCGGGAAGACGAAATCCACATCGCCTATCCCCTCTGCACCATACTCGCTGATTGCCTTTTCAGCAACACTGCCCAAAAATGTCTTCATAATTACTTCCCAATACAAAATCTTTCAAAAATAGTTCCAAGCACCTCGTCTGCCGTCACCTCGTCACCACATATCTCGCCCAAATGGAACAGGCATCCACGCAGATCCTCTGCCACAAGGTCAGTCTCCACCCCACTGTTTAGTCCGTCAATCACTCTCACTATATCCTCAAGTCCTCTCCCCAATGCTTCGTAATGTCGGGCATTGGTTATCGTCACATCCTCCATCTCGTCGCCTACACCAGCCTCGTATATCCTATGTTTCAATTCATCCACGTTGTCACCCGTCAATGCAGAAATCCCAAGAAATTTGCCACTGCACCTTCCGACATCAGTCTTGTTCTCGCAGACTATCAGTTTTTGTCCATCACGCAACTCGCCTACTATATCACCTTTGACACCCTTCTCGGTTAGCAATACGACCACTTTAGCCTTCTCTATAGCCCTTCGTGAACGCTCTATTCCAAGCCGCTCAATCTGGTCGTCAGACTCCCTTATGCCAGCTGTATCAACGAAACGGAACATCACTCCGTCAATATCCACCTCCCTTTCGATTGTGTCTCTTGTCGTTCCAGCTATGTCTGAAACAATGGCACAATCGTCACCTACAAGACGGTTGATGAGTGTCGATTTCCCGACATTAGGCTCACCGACTATCGCAACGGGTATTCCGTTTTTTATGGCATTTCCTTGACTGAAACTTCTCCTCAATCTTTCTATCTCATGCTTGATAGCTTCAGCGGTCTCGCCAAGCTTTTCCCTATCTGCGAATACCACATCTTCGTGGTCGGAAAAATCCAATTCGAGTTCAACAAGAGCAGCAAGTTCTACAAGTTTTGACCTCAGTTCGCGCAACCTTTCAGACACGTTTCCCTTCATTTGAGCCATAGCTATACGATGTGCCGCCTTGCCTTTAGCGCCTATCAGGTCAGCCACCGCCTCAGCCTGTGCAAGGTCCATTTTTCCATTGAGAAATGCCCTCTTAGTGAATTCCCCCCTTTCAGCCATTCTACACCCATTGTCTATCAGCACTTTCAGTATTTCACGCTGGATATACGAAGAACCATGGCACGAAATCTCCACAACATCTTCGCCCGTATAGGAATTAGGTGCCTTATAGTAGGTCACAACCACATCGTCCACACTTTTTTCTCCATCCCTGAACGTTCCGTATGTAGCATGTCTCACCGATAGTGTTTTCCCGGCATTGAAATAGCGACAGACCGTCTCAAGAGCCTTTTCTCCGGAGACTCTCACCACAGCCACTCCGCCAACACCCTGCGCAGTTGCAATTGCTGCTATTGTATCGTTCATAAATTATAATCTTTCAAGTACGGTTTTCACCAATTCCCTCATCGAATCTTTATACTCAGTGTTCATGTTCTTCGCCACCCTTCCGGCTATGATGGCACATACAGTGACAGCCCTGTGTCCGAGCAATCGCGCCATACCAGCCAATGCAGCACTCTCCATCTCGTAATTGGTTATCTTCATTCCCTTGTAATCAAAAGCCATAATCTTCCGGTTTAGGTCCATATCAGCAGGTTTTATCCTGACATACCTTCCTTGAGGTCCGTAGAACCCAGGAGCTGTAATCGTTATGCCCTTCACCATTCCCTCGCCAATTTCCTGAACAAGTTTCTTGTCAGCCCATACAGTATATGGCTTATTCCACTCGTCACGCCACTCCAGTTGTCTCATTAATTCGCTCTGCAACTCCTTGTCCACTACCCCATCGGGCAACTCGTAGAAGTTCAGCATACCGTCAAAGCCAGCCGAAGCCTCCGACATCACGAATGTCCCGACAGGACATATTTCCTGCAGACCTCCGGAAGTGCCGATTCTGACCATTTTAAGGCTCGTCAGACTATTTTTTACCGTTCTGGTGGTGAAATCCACATTCTTCAGTGCATCGAGTTCTGTGACAACTATTTCGATATTGTCAGGACCTATTCCGTGCGACACGCATGTAATCCGTTTTCCGCCAAACCAGCCAGTGATTGTGTGGAACTCGCGAGCCCTCACCTCAACCTCCTTCCTATCGAAAAATGAAGCCACCATATCCACTCTTTCAGGATCACCCACCAGCACTACCGTATCTGCCACCCACTCAGGTTTCAGATGCAGATGGAATATCGTTCCATCACCATTTATAACCAACTCCGAATCAGCAATTACCCTTTCCATATCTTTAATTTAATTTTATTTCCGCAATTTCAGTTCCACAAGATGCCCCACATACCCCCTATGCCCCTCAGTTTCCCCACATCAAAGCCCACGTGCCCCTCAGTTCCCCACATCAAAGCCCACGTGCCCCTCAGTTCTCTACACCAAAGCCCACGTGCCCCTCAGTTCTCTACATCAAAACCCACGTGCCCCTCAGTTCCCTACATCAAAGCCCACGTGCCCCTCAGTTCCCTACATCAAAACCCACGTGCCCCTCAGTTCTCTACATCAAAGCCCACGTGCCCCTCAGTTCCGCTGAGGGGTGTTATATCTATAACCGCCTGCAAATTTACGAATAATTATCCAATCATCAAACATTCACACGTCAATTTTTTTTCACAACGTACCCCAACCTCATCATTTCGCCACATAAAACTAATCCGGACAACTATATTTTCGGGCATACATTTGCACATATTGATTATTTTCCTTACCTTTGCACCCAAAAAACACAAACTATGATTACAGTCCTCACCACAATTGCCGAACTTCATAATTGGTTTGAGCAAAATGCCTCCTCCGAAACAGAACTCATCACTCCTATTAATCGCAAGCACACTCCTATCCCTGGCATCATTTCTTATCCCGAAGCAGTCGAGGAAGCACTCTGCTACGGTTGGATAGATGGTGTTCAACGTCCAATAAACGGCATATACCACACCCGTTTCACCCCTCGACGGAAGAATAGCAACTGGAGCCGTCTGAACTTCGAACGCTACAACCGGCTTCTTGCCGAAGGTCGCATAACTCCGCTTGGCGAACTCGCTTTCCAGCAATATCTTGACTGCAAAAAATAGGATGTCCCATAACCAGAGACATCCTATTTTTTTCAACTTAAATCCGTCAATCAATAGTTGCTTGCATTGACCTCGAAATATGCCTGTGGATGAGCGCATACAGGGCACTCTTCAGGAGCAGCTGTACCCACAACGATATGACCGCAGTTCCTGCATTCCCATACTTTGACTTCCGATTTCTTGAACACCTCCTGAGCCTCGACATTATGCAGCAAGGCGCGGTATCTCTCTTCGTGACGTTTCTCGATCAAGGCAACACCACGGAACTTTGCAGCCAGTTCAGGGAATCCCTCCTTCTCAGCCGTCTGGGCAAAACCCTCATACATGTCGGTCCACTCATAATTTTCGCCATCAGCAGCTGCGCCAAGGTTTTCTGCCGTAGTCCCGATACCGTTGAGTTCCTTGAACCAGAGTTTTGCGTGTTCCTTCTCGTTTTCAGCCGTCTTCAGGAAGATTTCAGAAATCTGTTCAAAACCCTCCTTCTTTGCTTTTGAAGCAAAATAAGTGTACTTGTTTCTTGCCTGCGATTCTCCCGCAAAAGCAGCCTCCAGATTTTTCTCGGTCTGGGTACCTGAATACTTAGTCTTCATTGTAAAATCATTTAATTGAAACGTGATTGCATATTATAAAGCCACCATGCCCCTCAGTTCTGCCGAAAAGGGAATTGGCTATTCTCTCTATCAGTAAAGCCTCTGCGCCCGAAATTTCCGCTTTCGGGTTACATTCATCCTTTGCTGGCACCCCACTCCATTCATTCTGCAAAGGTAATGATTTTCCGCCACCCTACCAAACAAATCAACACTATTCTTTCAACAAACCATTTCTAAAGCATCATAAATAACACATCTGGCAAATCACAGGCGAGTGTCCTCTGTAGTCCTTGCTAAACATCAATAGGTGTCAACGGCATCCCACACCATAAGGTCTTCCTGCACATAACCACTCTTTCCATCCACCTCGACCTTGAACCAATAATACCCGCTTTCCCTGACAAGCCCGAGGCATTTCATCACCACCGGCAGTTTCCCTTTCGTGTCTCTGACTGTTGCGATTACGGCACTCTTTGTCGTAGGCAGTTTGCGTATCTTCACGATTTCATTGTTCTTGATAGTCAGAATACCTTGCCCGTTTTCGGCACTGAATGTCTCGACTCTTGCATCGCTCTTAGGAATCAGTCCATAATCCTGTGCTTCAACCAGATAGTTATCTCCACTCGTACCAATGAATCGGTACTGAGCTCCATCTGCCGTCACCACCACCTTGCTTTCTATTGTATTGAGGTGTTTGCTCTGCGAAGGCAGATAGTAGTCAATCGAAACGATGTCCATATCGGACTGAGGGGCAAAGTTTCTGGCATGCCATTCAAGCACAGCTCCATCACCATGACCGACAGCCAACGTGCTATGAATGCCATATTCATCAGCGAAAGGATAGACATCACCTCTGCCTTCGGCAAACGAGAAAGCTGATGCCGAAAAGACCTTGTCGTCACTGATGAAATAATCCATATCGTTCTCGTTCTTTATACGAAGAGTGAAGTCATCAATCTGACGGTTTGCCCAACGTGTGGCAGGTGTGAGCCAGTAGGAAACAGAATATTTGTATGCTATATTGTACGACATCTTATAGTTGTATGTATGATGCACAATGTTTATACCAGGCTTGAAAGTAGCCTCAAACAAGTAGCCGTAGTCAGCATAAATGACGCTGTCTAAACGAGCATTGTAGAGTGCGTTTGGAGTATCGTAATACCCATCGGGTATTTCATGTTTCCATTCCGACAAATCAAGCGGAGCCATATCATTGTCAATGACCTTATTGCCATTTTCAGATTTTGAGACGATGAGAACATTGCGGTATTGCAATATATTGTCATTCATCTCTACATTGAAGTCGTAGATGTACGGGTGGCTGACGTTCTTTTCAATGCTGTAGTTGACATTGTAAGGTGCAGTAGCTTCGAATGCCATTGCCACTGTCTTTGTTTCGTCTGGATTGTAGAACTCATAATAGACATCCACCTTCGCTAAGTCATCTCTACCGATTGTGATGGTCAGAATCTCCTTCTGGACTGAGATTGTGCTTTCAAGTGTAGGTACCAGGAAAGCTCCTTTTGTGAAATACACTCCGTCATTGGCAAAAGCACTCACAGCCGTAATGACCAGAATTATTGATAATAAGCGTTTCATATTGTATTTTAATAAACTTAAGCGTATTGCGTTTGCGTATTTCTCAAGACCCGGAAAAACCACTTTGCCAAAACCCGAGACACGTTCACATTGGCATTATCCAATCAATAACGCCGCAAATTTTGCGGCAAAGTTACAACTTTTTCGCCGCATGGTCAAAGAAAATCATGAATTTTTCAAAAGCCATCTCAAAACACATTCCATCTAAAGCATCATCATAACAGAACCACTATAGTTTGCAACGTCAATGGTAAAATGAACGGAAAAATAAGAAACACTGATTACCAAACCATTACATCACAAAACCACGCTATATATGGGCGATAACTCCAAAAAAAGGGAGTTATCGCCCATATATAGCAAAAAAAAGGGAGTGATTATGTCAGAAAAAAACAGGATGACATTCAAGGAAAAGTGACCCTCCACCCATAACAGCACTATTACTCGCCCATCGTACAAGAATTCGTGAAGATTCTTGTACGATGGGCGAGTAATACTAATGTTCACCTCGAAGAAAGTGTCAAGGAAAGCCTTCCGTCAATCACCTATAATGGTTAATTTTCAGGAATCCTCCCTTGCCGTCTGTCACTATGTATATTCCGTTTGGACAGCTTGACATTTCAATGTCGCCATTGCCAGATGAAATCAACCTTCCCGAGACATCGAACAGCTTTATATTCAAACCATCTTCATTATATACTCTACCATTGACATAGATTACATTTCTGTCTGCGAGGTTGTAGTCCAATGCAGCAGGTTCTTCAGGTATTGGCTGGATGTTGAAATTTCTCCAATATAGAGCAGATCGGTAAAGACTGTCACTGCTTGCTGGAACATATAATGTAGCATTGTATTTTTTAAAGGTTTGGTCATCTATTACTGGTGGGATAGGAGCATAGCAAATTATCGTATCAAGCATTGAATTAGGACAAAATTCATCAACTAACCAAAATGCAGCATTTTCAATAGATAACAACCCTCTGCCTAATACCAATTTTTTTATGTTTTCGCAATTTTCAAAAGCACCAGCTCCAATCGATTTCACGCTATGAGGAATAATAATGACTGATGTCAAATTGTAACAACTATAAAAAGCACAAGCTTCAATCGTTACAACACTATTTCCAATTGACACAGAGGACAATCCACTACTATAAAATGCATACATTCCAATTGTTGTCACACTATTTGGTATGGTAATTGATGACAATCTCACACATGAACTAAACGCATACATTTTAATTGTGGTCACACTATTCGGAATAACTACTGATGTCAATTGAGTACAACTGGAAAAAGCAGAATTTCCTATCGCTGTAACAGAATAGTCAGTATCATTATACCTTACTGTTGATGGAATTGTAATATTTCCAGAGTAACCGTCACTGATTGGTGACACTTCTACCTCACCATTACCAATAATGGTGTAAGAAATACCATTCACTTCGAAAGCAGATGCCGACAGCCACACTGTCAGACACAGAAAAACAGAGAAAAGTTTTTTCATAATAAAATGATTTGTTTTTGCGGAAAACCCTGGTTTCTGAATCCTCCAGTTTTGAATATAAAAAAGCGTGAAACCATCACTTGCTTATTCTGTAAATCTAGGTTCTGGCAAACCCAAGCAATCAAAATAAGCAGTACAGTCCACGCCGTATGTAAACGCACACGCACAAAACGTATGCAGAAATTACATACACCATAGACATTTACCGCCTCTGTTTTGAATTGCTTTGTAAATCGCCAGATTTAGATTTATCAAAACAAAGCGCAAATAAACGCCTAAAAATCAATATGTCTGCAACCCGCCCTCTATCCCTAACGGCGTGCAGCAATCGCAAACTTCATCGGCACAGGGCAGTGTCTCAGTTTGCAGCAGCAAAGGTACAACATTTTCCCGAACTAGCAAAAGATTTCAGAAAGAAAATTGCAACAGCACAAATATTTCCTTCAAAATCCTTTTGTCACGTCAGAAAAATATCGTACCTTTGCAGCCGAAAATAGGTGAAAAAATCTCACTTTTTCAAGCAGATTTTTTCAGGTAATAATTTCAGAGATATGCTGGTTGGTAGGGATAAAGAACAACAAATATTGCTGTCTGCACTTGAGGCAGACGAGTCTCAATTGATTGCCGTGTATGGTCGCAGACGTGTGGGAAAGACATTTCTGATACGTCAGACATACAAGAATAAATTTGCATTTCAACATTCTGGCATTTCAAAAGGGAACATAAAAGATCAGTTGAACGAGTTTTGCGAGTCCCTGCAAAAGTATGGATTGAGGAATTTCGTTGAACCGAAAAGCTGGTCAGAGGCTTTTCGGTTATTGCAGCGTCTATTGGAAAAGAAACCGAAAGGGAAAAAAATTGTCTTCATCGACGAGTTGCCTTGGATGGACACCCACAAAAGCAACTTCCTTGAATCTTTGGACCATTTCTGGAATGGTTGGGCAACGGAACGTGAAGACATTGTACTAATAATCTGCGGCTCGGCAACAAGTTGGATAATAAACAAAGTGATTAGAAATCGTGGAGGCCTGCACAACCGAGTGAACCGTCAGATTAATTTACAGCCGTTTACATTGAAAGAGTGTCGGCAATATGCTGACAAAAAGAAACTGAGCATTGGCGACAGAGAGTTGGTGGAGGCATACATGGTTATGGGTGGTGTGCCTTTCTACTGGAGTTTCTTCCAGAGAGGAGAAAGTGTTGCCCAAACGATAGACAGGCTATTTTTCAAACAGGATGCAGAGTTGAAGGACGAATTCAACGCCTTGTACGAATCACTTTTCAAAAATGCCAACAATTATATGAGTATTGTCAAAGCTCTTTCGACGGTTAAGGCTGGAATGACGCGTGCTCAATTGCTGGCAGTCACTAAATTGAGTAACAACTTAGTGTTTCAAAGAGCATTATGCGAATTGGAACAATGTGGTTTCATACGTAAGTATCAGGCGTATGGAAATAAGAACAAAGAGATGATGTTCCAGTTGATGGATCAGTTCACATTGTTCTATCACCATTTTATGGAGGGAAACAACAGCAGAGACGAACAGTTTTGGCAACATATTTTGGGACAGAACAAATATAATTCCTGGATAGGTGTGGCTTTTGAACGTGTGTGTTTATGGCATGAAAGCCAGATAAAAAAGGCGTTAGGAATAGATGGCATACGAAGTAATTTGTACGCTTGGAGTTATGTGCCTACTGCCGATGAAAAGTCTGCCGGAGCTGATGGAGGACAGATAGACCTGCTGATTGACAGAACAGATGGCGTCATCAATGTGTGCGAGATGAAGTTCTACAAAGAACCATTTTCAGTGACAAGTGAGTATGCCACTAAAATCCGCAGCAGGAATGCAATTTTCCGAGAGAGAGAAAATTGCAAGAAACCATTGGTCAATACCTTGGTTTCAATGTATGGTATTACCAAAAACAAGAATAGCGATGTTTTTGATAACATATTAACAATAAACGATTTACTCGACAAATAGAAATTATTGCCTGAAAAAATCTCACTTTTTTAAGCAGATTTTTTCAAACAATACATATTCAATAACAGCATACAAACTTTTTCCGTCAAAATCCTTTTGTCACGTCAGAAAAATATCGTACCTTTGCAGCCGAAAAATCAAGAATATCCGAAGTGGTACTTCAAATATTCTTGAATATCTGAAGTAAAATGACATTTCATTATGATTCAACGCATTTATAATCTGATAGATGAGACAATAGAAGGCAGTATTTTCCCGAACCAGCAAAATATTTTCTGAAAAGAAATCCGCAACAAGGTTCCTAATCAATTCTATATATCAGCGGAGAGGAGATGGTTGTGTGTTTTATGAACATGACCATGTAAATTGGCAGATAGGTGATGCCACCCACAATCTTGACATTGTCATTGCAAAGAACGTATGCTTTGCGAATGCTGTATTCTTCATTGCCAAGAATGTTATTGAGTGCATGATGGATAGAATAGTTCTTCCCCGACTTAACCTCCA